>LZRT01000009.1 GCA_002159075.1 Bacillus thermozeamaize | reverse complement strand
GTTCCTGCATTTTGCGTAAGTACTCGCGACGGCTTTGTAGAGACATTCTCACGTCACATCCCCTCAGTAAGATTTTGACGTGAGCGATCCACAATCCTTTCGGTAAGATTTTACCTGAGTGATCGCGCCCGGTTGAAGTGCCGCGGGCTTTCGGGGTATACTAATTTACGAATGACAAAAAGGAGCGTTGAGAGCATGAAATTCGCGATTATCCTTCTCGTGTGCTTTCTCTTGCTGGGCGTCATTTTGACGGCCGGATACGAAGAGGACAAAACCTGGAATTTTTAATCTCAAAAGAAACGCCGGAAAGGGGCTGCCCGACGTGGTCAACGGATGGGACAGCCCCTTTTGCCGGCTCAGATCATTCCGGGAAAACCGTTTTGCCGCAGCGCCTCATACAAAATGATCGCCACCGCATTGGACAGATTGAGAGAGCGGATCTTGTCCGTCATCGGCAGCCGCATGCACGTGTCAGGGTGCGCTGCCAGCAACTCTTCCGGCAACCCTTGCGTCTCCTTGCCAAAGACGAGAAAATCGCCATCCTGAAACGAGAACTGAGTATAGGTTTTGGCCGCTTTCTTGGTCGCGAAAAAAAAGCGCCTGTCCGGATACATCTCTTCCAATTCCTGAAAACTATCATGATACCGGATGTCGACGGCATGCCAGTAGTCCAGCCCCGCCCGCTTCAGCATCTTGTCATCGGTAGAAAAACCCAGCGGCCGGACGAGGTGGAGGATGGTCCCGGTTCCGGCACAGGTGCGCGCAATGTTGCCGGTATTGGCAGGGATCTCTGGTTCAACCAAGACGATATGAAAAGGCACCGAGGACACCTCTTCCGATCGACAAAATCACCGATGGGAAACGGTCTTCTAGAACTGGTCGACAATATGAAAAAACTTGTACTGGATCTGTTCGGTCCAGGCATAGGAATGCCGGTAATCCCAAAATTTGTGTCGTACATTGTTGGTGTGGGCATTGACCAACGGCTCACCCCGATGGTCAAAAGCAGTCACAATCGCATTATGCTGCCATCTCCCGTCACCATCAAAATCATAGCAAATCACATCTCCCAATTCCAGCTGGGAAGCAGCGCTTTTTTCCAAGGCCCGCAAACCTGACTTGCTCGTGGCCAGATACCAGCGCAGGCTATGGGCCACCGCCCAACTGTAGCTCCAGTTGTCCTTCGTTCCGCCATTTCCCTGGTACCACCACCCCTTCCCCCGCTGGCCCACATGGGTCATGGGCGCTCCGCCGGCCCGCAGGCACTGGGATACATAATTGGTACAATCCACGTCAAAAGCCCGGTATTGCGGGTTATGCCCATTCCACCAGCTTTCCGCATAGCGGACCGCCAAATCCCGCCGGTACCTTCCGCCTCGCTGAAACAGGGAACGTATATCCTGCGAAACCCCTTCCAAAGTTCCAGACTGGCCGTCATTGCGCGTGTCCCATTCATCGGCATGCGTCAGCCATACATCCTCCACGACCCGCCAGCGGCTTCTTGCTTGCTTCAGTCTCACGCGGTGAAACCGCTGCTCTTCCTCCAGGTGCATCTGCATCTTCCGATCGCGAACGGCCTGCCTTTCATGCACAGAAAGGAGTACCTCCGCTTCCTCTTCTCCCAACCTGGCCTGCAAAATCCGAACCCGGCACTCCTGCTTGATCGGTTTGACGTTCCGCCGCTCACAAGATTCCTGAATGCGCAACAGCCGCCCTGCCTCCATCTCCTGGACCACCGCCCCTTCCGGGTGGATCAGTTTGCGCAGCTCCCTGAGCCGTTTTTCATCAAAACAGGCCTGATTTTTGATCTCCCAATACTCCTGCAGCGCCTCCCGCCAGCCGTACACATGGGTCCCTCCTCTCACATGGTGATTGCCCATATGGCAATCCATCTTATTCCCTTTCCCGTTCCCCTGTGCTTGCCGAATGCCATTTGCCGGATGCAAAAAGCAGCTTTACGAACGCTTCATTTCTCGCTATAATTTGGCTTAAAAAATGAAACATAGTTTCGCAAAACGAAACCACTGATCATGCAGGGGGTCCCATCCAATGAATCAGGACAAACCAACGGTTCGCTCGGTAGAACGGGCGCTGGACATTTTGCTCTGCTTCCGTCATCATCAAGAACTGAGCTTGACGGCCATCGCCAAACAATTGGCGCTGCACAAGAGCACTGTTTACCGCCTTTTGCAGGCGCTTGAACAAAAACAATTTGTCCAGCGCGATCCCCTGACAGAAAAATACCGATTGGGAACCAGCATCTGGGATCTGGCTTCCGCCGCTCCACAGGAGGAATGGACAGACCTGCTGCTGCCGGAAATGCGAAAACTGAGGGACACCGTAGGCGAAACGATCAGCCTGTATATCAAAAGCGGTTTGGAAAGGGTTCGCATCCAGGCGGTACAAAGCACACAAGAGATCCGGCGGGTGGTCCGGATCGGGGAACGTTTTCCGCTCTTTGGCGGCGCCAGCAGCAAGGTGCTGCTTGCCTATGCGACACCTGAGGAACAGGAGGCGGTGTTCCGCCATCCGGAATGGCCGCCTGGCTGGTCGCGCGAGCGGTTGAAAAAGGAGCTGCAAGAGGTTCGCGAACAGGGATACGCATATAGTATCGGCGAACGCGAACCGGAGGCGGCTGCCGTGGCCGCGCCGATTTTCAAGGGAAAAGAAGTGGTGGCCGCCCTGGCTATTTCTGGCCCCGTACAGCGGTTTACGCCGGAAAAAATCCACTGGTTCGGCGAACAGGTCAAACAAGCGGCCGAACACCTCAGCCGGATGTTGCAATTTCAATCGTAACCGAGCCTTTTTATCAATGACCAGCTAAGCCACATAAGACAAGAGGTGAACCGACAAAAATGAAACGCGTCTACTTTTCCGGAATCCAACCCAGCGGCGAGATCACCTTGGGCAATTACCTGGGTGCCATGCGCCGTTTCGTCACCATGCAGGATGAAGCGGAATGCATCTTTTGCATTGTCGACCTGCATGCCCTCACGGTTCCCCAGGAACCGGAAAGCCTGCGGCTTTCGATCCGGCAACTTGCGGCCACCTATCTGGCGGCCGGTATCGATCCGAACCGTTCCATCCTCTTCGTCCAGTCCCATGTCCCGGCACACGCCACCCTCGGATGGCTGTTGCAATGCGTCGCCTACATGGGTGAACTGGAACGCATGACACAGTTTAAGGAAAAGTCGGCCGGCAAAGCGGCCGTCAGTGTCGGCCTCTTCACCTATCCGGCCCTGATGGCAGCCGACATCTTGTTGTACCAGACCACGCATGTTCCTGTCGGTGAAGATCAAAAACAACACGTGGAGCTGACACGCGATCTGGCTGAACGCTTCAACAGCCGTTTCGGTGACACTTTCACCATTCCGGAGCCGTTGATTCCGAAATTCGGCGGGCGCATCATGAGCTTGGACGATCCGACAAAAAAGATGAGCAAGAGCAATCCCAGCCCCAACAGCAAGATCCTGCTGCAGGACAAGCCGGAACAGATCCGCAAAAAGATCAGGCGTGCCGTCACCGACTCGGAAGCCGTGGTTCGCTATGACAAAGAAAACAAGCCGGCCATCAGCAACTTGCTGACCATCTATTCGCTGCTGTCGGAAGAAGAGATTTCCGTCATCGAACAACGGTACCAGGGACAAGGGTACGGAACCTTCAAAAACGACCTGGCAGAACTGATCATCACCAAGCTGGAACCCCTGCAACAGCGATACCAGGAGTGGATAAACAGTCCAGAATTGGATGCCGTGCTTGCGCACGGGGCTGAAAAGGCCGCCGCGATCGCGGAACAAACCCTGAAAAAAGTGAAGGAAAAAATGGGTCTTCATATCTAGCGGTTCGCCGTCAAGGCATGGCAAAGGGGCTGTCCCAAAAGGTCAAGAATCCTTGAAGGACAGCCCTTTCCGCAAGTTTTGAACCGGCTTAATGCATCAGGAGATGGCGAAAGCGGCCGATTTCGGTGGTCGGGGGGCCAAAGTAATAACCCTGGGCCAAATCCACGCCCAACTGCATCAGCAGGCACACCTCTTCTTTCCGCTCCACTCCCTCAGCCAGAACGAGCGCGCCAATCTCCCTCGCATATCTCGTAATGATTTCCAGAAGTTTTTGTTGCCTTTCCCGGTTGTCAATCTGATTGACAATCGACCGATCCACCTTGATGATATGCGGGTTGACGTAAACGATCGACTGCAGGCTGTTATACCCCGTGCCAAAATCGTCAATCGCGATGCGAAACCCCTTTTCATGATAACAAACCAAAATCTCGCCAAACCGCGTGTAATCTTCTATCGCCCCGCGTTCCGTGATTTCAAAGACGATCTGCGTCGGCGACAACCCATTTTCTTCCAGAATACCGAGCGTCTCCTGTGAGTGGAACCCCGGCGATTCCAAGGCATCCGTGTGGACATTGACAAAGATTTGCATCATGCGTAACTCCTCATACATCGCCGCAGCCGACGAAAAACGCTGAATCCCGATATCGCGGCAGACCCGGTCCAATTGTGAAGCCAGGTTCATTTTGCTGGCAAAGCTGTACAAATCATTGGCACCTGCAAATTCAGGGGATTGATCAGGACGGTTCAGTAATTCAAAACCGATGACACGCTGGCTTTTCATATCCACGATGGGTTGGAAATACGTAACGAGCTGCCTGTTTTGAATGAGTCGCTCCAGTGCGTTTTTTCTCTGTTGGTCACTGTATATTGGTTTATGCATGGCTCACTCGGATTCCTTTCTGTTATAAAAACATTCCAAATATTCCGCATCAAATACTGCCACTTGTATGCTTGCTACTCCCCAACCGTTGATATGTTTACATGTTGGTATAACATTTTTCTACACACATCCCCCAAATTCCTGCCCTTCTGACAAAAAAGATGATGTCCAATGATCGCTGCAAAAATGGATGGGCATATCCATCCGAACAACGGCCACACTAGGAATCAACAAGGAGGTTATCCACGATGAAAACCTATTTCCAGGAATGGTTGACGGATACGTGGTTTGTCCTGGCGCTGGTCATTTTCTCCCTCGCGATCATTGGCTTTTATGCATGGCAACGTATCCGCCGCCCGGAGGAATATAAAAACAAAAAGTGATCGGGGCTTATCTCCCCTTGAAAACCGGGCGTCTTTTTTCCAGCGTAGCACGGGAGGCCTCCCAGTGATCTTCCGTCTCCCAAAGGGCGGCAAAATGCTCCCTCTCCAGCTTTTGCGCCTCAGCCAACGGCATGCCGCGCCACTTTTGCAGCAACTGTTTGACAGACCGTGCGGCCAATGGCGGGGCGGCCATCAGTTTGCGGATCCAGGCTTCCACCCGTTCATCCAGCTGCTCTCTGGGCGCCACATCATGCGCAAGCCCCACGGCCAATGCCGTTTTCGCATCCACTTCCTCGCCCAGAAGCAGCAAATGCATCGCCTGCGCATAACCGACCAGTGACAACAGGCGCGGCCCGCTTCCCCAACCGGTCACCAGCCCCATCTGCACCTGTTTAAAGCGCAGCGTCGCCTCCTCGGCCATGATCCGAAAATCGCAGGCAAGCGCCACCTCACACCCTCCCCCGAGGGCATGGCCGTTGATCGCGGCCACGACAGGCACCGGAAACCGCTCGAGCCGGTTCAACACTTCCTGGTACCGGGATGCCATCTGCCGCGCCGCCTCCATGCCACGGATCCGCTCAAATTCCTTTAAATCTCCCCCAGAAATAAAGACACGTTCGCCTGCCCCCGTCAAGACAAGCGCCCTCAGCGATTCCAGTTGTTCCAGCTCCCTGAGCGAAGCGTCCAATTGCTCAAGGGTCTCCAGATTCAAGGCATTTCTCGCTTCCGGCCGATCCACGGTCAGAAGCGCCCAGCCATCCATCATCGCCAGCCGGATCATCCAAATCCCTCCAGGAATCATTTCCAACCCTCATCCCCAGTATACCATAATCTGGGGATCTGAAAATAAAAATCCTCCATCCAGTCTCAACTGAAATGGAGGATAATGGAAATCAGGAAAAGCACTATGTTATACCAAACGGCGAATCAGCTCGTCCCGATCTCCGTACAGAAAATCAATGATCGGAATTTCGATCATCGTGTAGGCGCCCGGTTTTTGCCGCATGGCCGCCCGCGCAGACGCGATCATCACCTGCGATGTCAGCGCCGGATTGTTAATCCGCATCTCATAGGTGAACAGCTGATTCTGGGTTTGGCCGGAAACGCCCTTTCTCTCCATGCGCACGCCGTGCCCCCGGTCAATCAACTGTTTGACATCGTCTACCTGCAGGACATGGGTTTCGTCATGAACAAAATAGGGATCCTGCAAAATGCGCTCCTTGACCGTCGCAAAATCGGCGCCTTCCTCCAGTTCCACATAAACCATCCGGCGATGCAGTCCCGTGCCGATCGGGATGGTCAGCGACAGCGCATCTTTCACCCCTTCAATCGCCTTCACGGCCACGGAATGCCCCATGCTCATCCCGGGTCCAAAATTGGTGTAAGTAATCCCATACGGTGCCATAAATTCCAGAATGGACCGAATCATCGAGTCGGTCCCCGGATCCCAGCCTGCCGCCAAAATGGCCACCGCCTGATGCGCCCTGGCCACTTCATCCAGCTCATGCCGGACCTGGACAATTTCCTGATGGATGTCAAAACTGTCGATCGTGTGGATGCCGCGAGCCAACAGTTCCTTGGCTATGGCCGGCGTTTCGCGGGTCGGCGTGCAAAGGACGGCCACATCCACTTGCCCCAGCGCAGAAACGTCTGAGACCACCGATACGCCGTGGAGTTCACGCGGCAAAGGCTTCTCCAGTGAACTTTGCCGCCGCACCACCCCCGCAAGCTCCATATCCGGAGCTTCTTCCACAGCTTGCAACGCATATTGGCCAATATTCCCGTAACCAATGATGGCTACCCGGATGGGTCGTTCTGTCCTGATTTCGCTCATCTCTCGTTTCTCCTTTCAGCCATTTCGCATTCCCGATTCACATGTCATATAATAACATGATTTTTTATTTCGTGCCCATGCTTTCCCGTGCTGCCAGCCAATCCATGATCTTCCTGAACACCTGGATCGCCTTGTTTTTTTCATCGGCCGGCGTATCCATGCTCACAACGGCCACGGCCACCCTTGGCTCATCCGCCGGTCCATAGCCAATAAACCATTGGTTGTCCGTTTTGCCTTTTACATATTCTCCCGTACCGCTTTTGCCTGCCAGCGGCCAGCGGGCTGCCTGCAACGGCCGGCCTGTCCCTTCTTCGACCACTTTCCGGAGAAGCCGCTGCAAGCACCGGATCGTTTCGCCGGATAGCGGTTTGTCCGGTTTTGCTTGTATCTTGAACTCAGCCATCGTCTGTCCGTTATGGTACAGCAGCGATTGAACCAGGCGGGGCGCCATCGCTCGCCCGTCATTGGCGATGGTGGCCATCAGATGGGCAGCCTGCAACGGGGTCATCTGAACATCCCGTTGACCGATCGCGGTCTGAACCAGCACGCCTCCGTCCGTACGGGGCGTGGCGGCTGAAAAAAGCTGCCCTGGCTCCTCACCGTCGATCTGGGCAAACGTCCCCATCCTGAACAGCTCGCCACGCCAGCCGACCGGTTGCAAAAGGCCCAATTCCTTCGCATAGTGCGCAAGCTTATCCCCGCCCAACTGCAACGCCAGTTGCGCAAAAACGATGTTGCACGACTGCGCAAACCCCTCTGCGAACGTCAGCTTGCCGTGTCCTTCTTTTTTCCAGCAGGAAAAGTGATACTTCTCCAGTTCGCCGGGACAGACGAACGGGGTATCTTCCGCCACCAGCCCTTCCTCCAGCGCGGCAGCCGCCACCACGACCTTGAAGATGGACCCGGGCACCGTCTGCTTGACGGCATAATTGTTCCAGGATGCGGATTGCGGATCCACCGCACGCGGATCAAAATCGGGGCGGCTGGCCATTGCCAGGATGTCCCCGTTCCTGACATCCAAAACCACCGCCGCCCCCTTCTCCACCTTCGCTTCATCCAGCGCCTGCTCGACCGTCCGCTGAAGCCGGCCGTAAAGCGTGGTCCGGACGGTGGGGGGAGAATCGCCGTTGGCCACTTCTTCCAGCCCCAACCTCCCTCCGAACAGGGGCTGCCCCCGGCCATCAATGGTATATACCACCCTGGCCATGGAGGTACCGGTCAGATCCTGGAGAAAAGGCTCAAAAGCCCTTTCCAGCCCTGCCTGGCCGACCGGCGCAGCGAGAGAAATCAGCCCTTTCTCCAGTTCTTTCGCATAAAGCGCTTGCACCCGCTTCGGATCTTGGCTGACAAATCCGATCACGTGTTTGGCAATCATCCCGTCCCCATAACGCCCAGGCAAGGAAACCACGGCAATGCCGCGCCTGCGCATGGGCGCAAGGAGCCTGGCCTGTTCGTCTGTCAGATAGACCAGCCTGCCGTTCCCAGGAAATCGCAATAAGCCCGGGCTGTCAAGCTCCTCCACGGCAACCCGCAAATCGGCCAGCGGCCACTGCAAAATCGCAGCCGCTTTGCGCCAATCCTCCGCTTGCGCCGACAAAAAGGCATCGGGAAACACCAGCGCCCCTTTTTGCGGCTCACCAAGCAGTGAATGATCTTGCCGATCCACGATCGCACCGCGCAACGGCGCAGCGATCAGCACCTTCTCCTGCTGCCGCCTGGCCGCTTCGGCCAGATTGACCCGATAAGGCCCGAAATGTTCCCGCTCCCCGATCTGAATCAGGTACAACCGGTAAAGGAGCACCAACAGCGCGCTGAAAAAAAGGAGAGCAAGCAGAAAAAAACGGTGTCTGAACATCACCAACGCCCCTCATGCCGACCCTTTCGGGGATATTTCCCGTCATCCCCATTCTTGTCAGGACATGAAGGTTTTAAACAGAACGATGCGGCGACTCCTTTCCCTGCCGTTCCGAAAGAAGACTTTGAATTTTGGTTACCAACAGGTCAATGGCGACCCGGTTTTGTCCGCCTTCAGGAATGATGATATCGGCGTATCGCTTGGTCGGTTCGACAAACTGGCGGTGCATCGGGCGCACCGTGTTCAGATACTGATCGATCACCGACTGCATGCTCCGGCCGCGACGGCTCATATCCCGCCGCAAGCGGCGAATGAAACGGACATCCGCATCCGTATCCACGTACACCTTGATGTCCATCATCTGCCGCAATCGCGCCTCTTCCAGGACCAAAATCCCCTCGACAATAATCACATCTTTCGGTTCGACATAGACACTTCGCCTGGAACGCGTATGCCACTTGAAATCATACACCGGTTTGTGAATCGGCTTGTACTGAAGCAGACGCTGCAGGTGGCGGATCAGCAGTTCATTGTCAAAAGCGAGCGGATGATCGTAATTGATTTTTTTCCTTTCCTCCAGCGGCAGGTGATCCTGGCTCTTGTAGTAGCTGTCCTGCTCCAGAATCAGCACGCTGGACGGACGCACCTGACGGAAAATTTCACGCGCAACGGTCGACTTTCCTGATCCGGAGCCCCCCGCCACTCCGATCACAACGGGCTTCATCTTTCCCCCTCTTTCCGTTCATCTCATCTGTTTCCAATCCGCTGTTCCTGATGCCGCTTGCTCAATGCAATGTTTTGCTGATGCTCCGCGTATGTTTTTGCGAAATAATGCTCGTTTGAACCGTCCTTTTTGGTCACGTAAAAGAAATACTGGTGTTCCTCGGGAAACAAGACCGCTTCCAGGGAAGACACTCCTGGAGAGCCTACCGGTCCAGGCGGCAATCCCTTGTACAAATAGGTATTGTAAGGGTCATCGATCTTCAGATCGCGATGCGTCAGCCGCTCTTTCTGTTTTCCGTAGACATATTGAATCGTGGCATCAACCTGCAGCGGCCAGCCTTTTTTCAGCCGGTTCCACAGAACGCCCGCAATCACGGGCCGTTCCTTTTCAACCATGGCCTCGCGCTCGACCAGTGAAGCCAGCGTCAGCCAGTCATGAATGCTCAGCCCCAACTTTTTCAACCGCTCCAGCCGCTCCGGAGTCAACTCACGGGACAGGCGTTCCAGCATCATCGCGACAATCGCCGTTTCATCGGCGTCTTTCTGAATCTCGTATGTATCCGGAAACAAATAACCCTCCAGACGGTATTTCAACGGACGTTCCGCAGGAATTTGCCGGACAAACGAATAGCTGCTGAAATCCCCTTTCTGGATCGCCTGGATGAACCGCTCCCGGCTTGCCACGCCTGCTTGTTCCAGCCGCTCGGCCACCTGTTCAACCCGAAATCCTTCCGGAATGGTCACTTTGATCGTATCCCGATAAACGTTTCCAGCCACCAGATCTGCCGTGATTTTCTCCAGGCTGGTTCCGGGAGCGAACCGGTAGGTTCCGGCCTGCAAACGGTCACTGACTCCCTTCACCTCCAGATAGATACGATACACACGGGCATTTCGGATCAGGCCTTTTTCCTTCAGGATTGAAGCCACCTCGGCAGAACCGATGCCAGAGGGGATCTTGACGATAACTGCCTCGCCCCCTTTAGCTGATGGTGGTTGCAATTGGATGTAGACATAAACGCCAATGGCCGCTGCCGCCAGCGCCAAAAGCGACAGCGCACCGAAGAGCCACCGCGGAATGCGGCGTCGAATCACCGGTTTCAACCATTTCCCCTCCTGATGAAAACATAAGAAAAAGACAAGGTTCTCCCTTGTCCATTGTATCAGAAGGTCCGTTTATGTCCTACCATTCATTTCATTCTGTCCCGTCTTCCGGCTGTTCCAGCATCGTGTGGAACATCTCCTCGACCATCTCCCATTCCTCGTCATCCTCAATGAGAAACAGGTCCAAATTCTCCCCATGTTCTTCATAACGGAAGGCGTACACTTCTTCCTCTTCCGCATCCTCCGCCTCGGTCGGGACGGCCATCAGATATTTTCGCCCATCATCCGCCTCAAACGTCATGATCACTTCGAAGGCCTCTTCCACGCCTTCCTCATCGGGGATGGTAATCACTTCGCCCACTTCCAGTTTTTCAGCCATCATTTTTCGCTCCTCTCGCTTGCAGATATCCTTCAAGAATCAACACTGCTGCCAACTGGTCCACAACCTGGCGGCGTTTTTTGCGGCTGAGATCGGCTTCCAGGAGGCTTCGCTCCGCGGCGGCAGTGGTCAGCCTTTCATCCCATAAAACGACAGGCAGGCGAAAGCGGTTGCGCAGCTGTTCGGCAAAAGCCTCCGCCTCCCTGCCACGGGGACCAATCGTTCCATTCATATTTTTCGGGTAGCCAACCACAATCTCATCCACATCATATTGCTCCAATATGGAGGCAATATCAGATATCAGTTGGTGATCCGGCTGCCGCTTCAGCACGGTCAACCCTTGTGCTGTCAGTCCCAACGAATCGCTGACGGCCACCCCGACCCGCTTGCTGCCCAGATCGAGAGCCAAAATCCGCATGATCGCACCAACCGCCTTTACCATCAGTGTGGTTCAACGCGCAAAAAAACATACTTCGATGCGCTTACCTCGCCGCCGAATCCAGGTAGTGGCGAACCAGTTCCTCCATGAGGTCGTCGCGCTCAATCTGCCGAATCAGGTTTCGGGCATTTTGATGTCGAGGAATGTAGGCCGGGTCGCCAGACAAAAGATAACCGACAATCTGATGGATCGGATTGTACCCCTTCTCCTCCAATGCGCGGTATACCGCAAGCAAAATCTCCTTGCGGCGATTGGCCGGATTGGCATGGTCTTGCGCGGAAAACTTCATCGTTTTGTCCATGGAATCCATCCCCGACACCCCGCTTCTGTTACCTCATCTTGCTCTTATCTTGCCACTTTCTGGACCAGTTTGCAAGAAAACAGTTGCACAAAGAACAAGTGCCCCCGCTGAAAGGGGCACCATCTGCCTGTTTCAAAATTGCCTCAATATCCGCCAAACCCAAATCCAAAACGCGGCGCAGATAATGTGATGGCCAAAATGGCAAACAAACTTAAAGCAGCCACTCCGCCAAAGCCAAATCCAAACTGGGCCTCCTGAATCACCGCACCGGGTGTTGCATCGGTTTGTCTGCCGACGGCCACATCCACACCGGCCTGTTCACTGCCAGAAACCCTACAGGATTGATATGGCGAAGGCATCATCCGCAAATACACATTCCGTCCATCTATTCCCACGATTTGCCCATAATGCCATTTGCCTGAACGCGTATGCACCCATACCTTCCGGTGCATATATTGACAACAAAGATGGTAGATCCCTCGTACATCAGACACTTGCAGTCCCTCCTTCCCATTCGTCTCTCATCAGCGTATGAAAAAATGCTCGAAAGGGACTGCACACCTGTCTACCGTTTGAGGAAATTTCTCATCAAATCCTGGATCAGCGGGTTGTTCAACAACTTCATGATTTCACCGATATCCACATTCTGCAACAGATTTCCAATTCCTCCCAATGCCCCCAGCGGATGATTGGGTTGTTGCGGCGCCGGAGGCAAGCTTCCCGATCCCGGCTGGCGTGGCGCCGGCAGATATTCCGGATTGGATCCTCCCTTTCCTTCAAACATGCCTTTTAAATCCTGGATTTCAATCAATGCGTTTTCCAGCTGGCCTTGCATATCCTGCATCATCTGCATGCCGCGGCGAATTTTCGTCATCTCCCGCCGAATCGATTCCATCTGCCGGCTTAAGTCCCGCATGCCGACATATTTCTGTTCCTGGATGCGCACGGAATGTCTCACAAAACACCCCTCCTTTTTTGCTCCTGGTTCATGCATCTCGATTCCCTATTACATCCGTATGTACAGACGAGACAAATGGCTCTCCTGCAATCACCCATTTATCCGGGGAGAAATTCACAACAACTGCCGCATGAGGAATCTTATTTCCGACACCTGGGTTTCCCGCCCAGGCAATCGCAACTCAGGTGGCATAAGGTAAAGAAAAAGACATGTTTGATCAAACAGGAGGGATCCCCTTGAATCTGCGTGATATCAACCGGATTTTGGATAAGGTGAATGACAAGAGCAACAACTCATTGACATTAAATGATCTTTTGTCGCTCGGATCGCAGTTTAACGAGAAAAACATCACAGACGAGAGAAAGCTGCACGCCCTGATTCAAAAACTGGGCGCGGCTGTCGGCAGACCATTGTCAGAGGCTGAGATACGGCGTATTATAGGACTGGTCAAGCAAAACAAGGAGAAGCTCAAAGACCCGAAGAAAGCCGAAAATCTGTTCAAACGATTCTAGAAAACAAAGGAGAAACACCCAAGACACACCATGACTGGACTGAGCAGAAAACCCGTCACACCCGACTTTTTCAAACAACCGACGCTGGAGCTGGCCACCTCCTTGCTCGGAATGGAACTGGTTCATGAAACAGAGGAAGGCACAGCCGCCGGCATGATAGTCGAAGTGGAAGCCTATATGGGCCCTGAAGACAAAGGGGCTCATTCTTACGGCGGGAAAAAAACCAGGCGGACCGAAGTGATGTTCGGTCCGCCTGGCCATGCGTATATCTATTTGATTTATGGCATGTATTACTGTTTTAACGTGGTCAGCGGTCCCCCTGGGAAACCGGAAGCCATCCTCGTCCGGGCGCTGGAGCCGACCGAGGGCATTCCCTTGATGGCGCATCGCCGGGGAATCTCCCTTCCTCCGGAACTGGAAAAGGTTTTGGACAAGCCTGTACAAGAGACTGTCCCCCGCCATACGATAGATTCCACCTCTCTCCGTCACCTGAAGACCCTCACCAACGGCCCCGGAAAGCTCTGCACCGCCCTCGGCATTACGAAGAAACAGTACGGCTGGGACCTCTCGCGCTCCCCCCTCTATCTGCGCCAAGGGATCGGCCCCATTCCTCCGGAACGGATCGCCTGCGGGCCACGGATTAACATCGACTATGCTGAGGAGGCCAGGGAGTATCCGTGGCGGTTCTGGATCAGGGACAACCCCTTTGTCTCCAGATAACCGCCCCAAGACGCGCTTATGGCTGCACCGTTTGAACCACCATCTCTTCCGCCGCTTTGAGCGCTTCCTGGAGTTTGGCGGGATCCTTGCCCCCTGCCTGGGCCATGTCAGGCCGCCCGCCACCGCCGCCACCGCAGCGCCGGGCCGCTTCCTTGACGATGTTCCCGGCGTGAAACCCCCGCTTCACCAGATCCGGCGTGACCATCGCCACCAGTTGCACCTTTTCGTTTGCCACGGTGCCAAGGAGGATGACGCCGCTCTTGATGGCTTCCTTTACCTCATCCGCGATCGCCCGCAACCCCTCCATGTTGGTCGCCGGTACCGCGGCCGCCACCACGTTGACGCCGTGCACATCCACTTTGCGGCTCGCCAGTTCCCGCGCCTGCAGGTGACCCAGCTTTCCGCGCAGCGATTCGTTTTCCCGTTGCAACTCCTTAAACTGGCTTTGCAACGCCTCCACCCTTTCCACAAGTTCGGCCGGCGTCGCCTTGAGCAGCTCGGCAGCCCGCTTCATCCGCTGCAGTTGCTCCTCCAGGTAGACATAAGCCTGCTTGCCGGTGACCGCCTCGATTCTCCGCGTCCCCGAACCGATGCCCGACTCACTGACGATCTTGAAGAGTCCGATCTCGGCCGTGTTGCGGACATGACAGCCGCCGCACAATTCCAGGCTGTAATCGCCCACCTGGACGACGCGGACCACTTCGCCATATTTCTCGCCAAAGAGGGCCATCGCCCCCATCTCCCGCGCCTCCTGCAGCCTCTTGTGCATGGTGGTCACCTCTAGGTTGCGCCAGATCTGCTCGTTGACACGCCGCTCCACCTGCAGCAGCTCCTCTTCGCTCATGGCGCCAAAATGGGTAAAGTCAAAACGCAGCCGATCCGGCGCCACCAGCGATCCGGCCTGGCTGGCGTGTTCGCCCAGCACATCCTTCAGCGCCCTGTGCAAAAGGTGCGTGGCGGTGTGGTTTTTCTCGGTGTCCCGGCGCCTAGCCTCATCAATCTCGGCCACCACCGTGGCGCCGACGCGCACCGTCCCCTCTTCAATCCGCACCCGGTGCAGATGCTGGCCTCGCGGGCCTTTTTGCACATCCTCCACAATCATCTTCAGGCCAGGAGCGGTCAACGTGCCGCAGTCGGCCACCTGACCTCCGCTTTCCGCATAAAAGGGCGTCCGATCCAAAAGCAGTTGCACCTGTTTGCCAGGACCAGCCACATCCACCAACTGTTCCCCGTCGACGATCGCGACCACCCGGGCTTCCACCTGAGGCTGGGTATAGCCGACAAACTCCCCGTCTTCAGGCAGTTGCTCGAGCACCCCGCCCTGCACCTTCATGCTGTCCACTTCTTGACGGGCTGCCCGGGCGCGTGCCCGCTGCGCCTCCATTTCCTCGGCAAACCCCGCTTGATCGACGGTAAAACCCCGCTCCGAGGCAAAGTCCACGGTCAGATCCAGCGGAAAACCGAAGGTGTCATAGAGCAGAAAAGCCTGCTTGCCGGTCAGTTCCTTACGCCCCTCCGCAGCCGCCTCACGGAGCATCTGCCCCAGAATCTCCAGGCCTTCGGAAAGCGTCTCAAGAAAGCGCTCCTCCTCGTGGCGGATCACTCGCTGGATGAACTCCCGCTTCTCCACCACCTCCGGATAGAAATCACCCATAATCTCGCCTACCGTCGGCACCAGCTTGTACAGGAAAGGTTCCGTCAAGCCGAGCTCCCGTCCGTAACGAACCGCCCGCCGCAACAGGCGCCGGATCACATAGCCCCGCCCTTCATTCCCCGGCAGGGCCCCGTCGCCGATCGCAAAGACAATGGTCCGCAGATGGTCGGCAATCACGTTATATGCCACGTCATGCTGCCGGTTCTGCTTGTACGGCTTGCCGGTCATCGCGACCGTGGCATCAATGATCGGCCGGATCAGATCGGTCTCGAAGTTGGTCTCCACATCCTGAAGGATGCTGGCCATCCGTTCCAGGCCCATCCCGGTGTCGATGTTCTTTTTCGGCAATGGCGTGTAACTGCCGTCGGGATTGTGGTTGTACTGGGAAAAGACCAGGTTCCACACTTCTAGGTAGCGCTCGTTCTCCCCGCCGGGGTACAATTCCGGATCATCCGGATCATTGCCGAACGCCTCCCCGCGATCGTAAAAGATCTCCGAGTTTGGTCCGCACGGCCCCTCTCCGATGTCCCAGAAATTTCCTTCCAAGCGGATGATCCGCTCCTCAGGCAGTCCGATCTTCTCGTGCCAGATCCGGAATGCCTCGTCATCCTCCGGGTGGATCGTCACCCAGAGCCGTTCCGGGTCGAAGCCGATCCACTCGGGACTGGTCAGGAATTCCCAGGCCCAGGTAATCGCCTCCTCTTTAAAATAATCTCCAATCGAGAAATTGCCCAGCATTTCAAAAAAGGTGTGATGCCGGGCCGTCTTGCCGACGTTTTCGATGTCGTTGGTCCGGATCGACTTTTGCACGTTGGCAATCCGGGGATTTTCCGGCACAATGGTGCCGTCAAAATACTTCTTGAGCGTGGCTACCCCCGAGTTGATCCACAAAAGGCTCGGGTCATCGACCGGGATCAGAGAGGCGCTGGGCTCCACACGATGCCCCTTTTGCTGAAAAAACTGGAGAAACAGGCTGCGTATCTGACTGCCAGACAAGCGCTTCACGAGGCTCACACTCCTTTTGAATTTATTTGTTGCAAACCGGTAAGTTGCCGTTCACAGACTGGGCAAAAAAAGACTCCCGTCCTGTCAGAAACAGGGGCGGGAGTCGTCTCTCACGCGGTACCACCCTGCTTATCAGCGGTGACACAGGCGACAGGCGCAAATCACCCATCTCTGAAACACCGCTGATCGCTCATGCGCCTTAACGCGGCGAACGCGTTCCCTCGTCGGGATCGCACGCTCGGGAGTGGCCTTCAGCCCCCTTCTGTGAGAACCCCTTCCAGCCGCAGGTGAATCCCGGGAGTTCCTCTCTGACACAGGTTTGGGACCTACTTCGCTCCATCATCGCGTTTGCGATTGTTTCCAGCGTTGTCATCTTCGGCATGATTATAGCTCGGCCGCGCAACATCGTCAACCGCGAGGAGGAGGCATCCGCCGGATGCGCCGTTGTTTTTCAATGGCTTCATGTTTTTATGGTGATTGTACGGTGTAACGTAACGGGCGGAGATGTTTAATTCGAAACCATGATGTTTAATTTGAAACCATTTGGATAAACCTCGGATAGGTGACGTCCGGACCGACATTGAGCCGTTTTAGCTCCAGAAGCGGATCGCCAAGGTTGACGCGTCCGGGCTTTGTGGTGAAGGCCATCTGGAAGCCTAATTCGCGCAAAATTTGAATCGTTTCCTGGCTATATTGTCCAAACGGATAGGCGAAGTAGCGCGTGCCGTTCAGCATCTCTTGACTCTTCCGGATGTCCGCTTTGACTGTGGCGCGAGCGCTCGTCAAAACCGCACTTTTTCCTTTCGCGTCCAAAGAATGGAGGCCATGCGTGTGACTGTGAAACTCAAACACCGGCTTCATCTCTTCCATTTCGATTCTGGCGATCGTTTGCAAAGTGTCCGGGGAAAAGGGGACAGGCTGGTCAGGAATCCGGTTTGTAATCATGAATTCAGAAGCATGGAGGCCATATTTTTTTAATACAGGGTAAGCATAGAGATAGATCGATTTCAAGCCGTCATCAAATGTCAAAACGACGACTTTCCCCGGAAGATTCACGCTCCGCTTTAAATATTTCTCCAAATCAGCCAGTGTAATCGCTTCATAACCGTTGGCATGCAAATATGCCATTTGAGTCGCAAAGGCGACATCCGAGATCGTCGTGGATGAATGTTTGAATTTCTTGTTTTCCTTGTCTTTCAAGATATGATGATACATGAGTACGGGTATTCCTTTATCCATCTTGACAGCAGAATGATGAATGTAACCAATCCGGCCACCGAAATCGATTTTGCACCACTTCTTATCACGGGAGATAATCGGATAACGGCGGTTCGCTTCAATCACTCCGAAGGAGACCAATTTGCCCGATGAATTATCGTACACATCCAGTCTTTTTTGAGTGATGACAACCGTATTCGAGTTTTTCAGATTGGTTCGATTTTCATTTCCAAGCTTGATGTTTGCCGCAAGCTGGACATCACTTTTAGAAATATAGCCGAACCCGTTTCCGAACTTAATTTGATACCAATTTTCCCCATATTCCTTCACGAATGGAAGACTTTGCCCCTTTCGTAAATATCCGACAACGGCATGGCTTTCCGGTTTTCGATCATCGTAGATCGGAACATCTTTTTGCCATGCGGTGATGTAACGGGGCGCATCAGGCGGTTTCCCATTCGGAGCAGGCGGTATCTGACGGTTTTTGGGCATCTCCGACACCCTATCTTGATTGGCATCCGGCCCGCCAAAGGATGCAAAGCGCGTCATGGACGCATCCTCTTTGTTGGCCGGTGGGGCTCCGGCCGGCGCATCAGGAAACATGCCCCTGTCGGCAGCATAGATGCGGTCAGCCGAACCATCAGCCTGATTTGTGACCCATCTCACATCGAGGACACTGAGGGAAAAGATCAAGGTGATCATCATGAGTCCTAGCAGCCATTGCTTCGCTTTCATGCCATCTCCTCTCGCCTTGGGTTTGTCTGTGATTACCACCTTTGGTATATTATACAACACTACACATAACCGTTAATTATAAAGACCTTTCAGAAAGGTACGGCAGGTGCCCGCCCAAAGCCCCCGGCCGCGGGGCAACTTTTGTATTCTTGCCCTTTCATTTCACACCCCTTACCTTCGCCATGGGGACCGGATATACTGAAACCGAGAGGTGTTCCGGATGAACCAGGAAACATGGGAAGCCATCATCAACTGCGACCCTGCGTACGACGGGACGTTCTTTTACGGTGTCAATACCACGGGAATCTTTTGCCGGCCGTCATGCAGGTCAAAAAAACCAAAAAAAGAGAACATTAGAGTGTTTAAGACCATAGACGAAGCTGTTTCAGCCGGTTTCCGTCCGTGCAAACGATGCCGTCCGGAACAAATTCGCTGGCCAGATGAAGATTTGGCCCAGCATGTTGTTGAGATTATCGAAAAGCGATACAGAGAACCCCTCACCCTGCCGCATCTGGCCGGCATGCTCCATATCAGCCCTTATCACCTGCATCGAACGTTCAAGCGAATTGTAGGTCAGACGCCGGCAGCCTATCTCAGAGCTTCACGGTTGAAGGCAGCGGAAAAACTGCTCGTCGAAACAGAAAACACCATCACGGATATTGCAGCCGCTGTCGGCTTTTCCAATGCCGCCCACTTTTCCACGGTGTTTCAAAAGCAATATGGACTGACGCCGTCTGCCTACCGCAGCCAGTGCCAACACCATGCAGGAAAGGTGACATGATGTGCGCAACACGGAAAACGTTTACTGGGGTTCGCTCAACCACCAGGGGTGGCTCCTCTATGCGGCGGCCACAGCCAAAGGGCTGTGTTGCATCACGCTTCCGAACGAATCATTTGAAAGATTGGCCGAATTTGTCGAAAGGCACTTCCCAAACGCCAACCTTGAACCCAATCAAGCCGTTCTGGAACCATACCTGACCGAACTGAAAGAATACCTTGAAGGAAAACGGCAGAAGTTCACAGTCCCCTTGGATTTGCGGGGAACCCCCTTTCAAATGTCGGTCTGGAAGTCACTCTTGCAGATCTCGTACGGGCAATGGGCAACATACTCGGATATTGCCGCATCGATCGGAAGACCATCGGCCGTACGCGCGGTCGGAGCCGCCATTGGCGCCAACCCGGTTCCGTTCGTCGTTCCATGTCACCGGGTCATCGGAAAAGGCGGGAAACTCACCGGTTATCGTGGCGGCCTGGATGTGAAATCGGCATTGCTGAAGTTGGAAAACGTGCGGATACCGCCATCCCCGTAACAAATCCCGCGTTGGATGGCCCGTAAGAACAAAACCCCCTCTCCCTGAAACAGGGAAAGGGGGTAACTTGTTGATGCTTGCCTCGTCACTTCAGGTTCTCCGGGTTCAGCCCCTCCAGTTCCGGCACGACAAACCGGCCGTCTTTTCGGATCAGGCGGCCGTCAAACCAGATTTCACCGCCTCCGTACTCGGGACGCTGGATGCAGACCATGTCCCAATGGATGGCCGACTGGTTGCCGTTTGAGGCCTCATCATAGCACTGGCCGGGCGTGAAATGGAAGCTGCCGTCGATCTTTTCGTCAAACAGAATATCCTTCATCGGGTTCCGGATGTAGGGATTGAAGCCTATGGCAAACTCGCCTATGTAGCGCGCCCCCTCATCGGTATCCAGAATCCGGTTCAGCCGTTCCGTGTCATTGGCCGTCGCCTGGACGATTTTCCCCCGCTTAAACTCCAGGCGCACCTGCTCAAACGTGAACCCCTGATAGGGAGTGGGGGTGTTGAACGTAATGTAACCCTCCACCGAATCACGAACCGGCGCGGTGAACACCTCCCCGTCCGGAATGTTGTACTTGCCGTCACAGGGAATCGCCGGAATTCCCTTGATGGAAAAGCGCAGGTCGGTTCCCGGCCCGACAATCCGCACCTCGTCCGTCTTTTCCATCAGCTCTTTCAAGGGCTCCATCGCCCGGGACATGCGCGCGTAATCCATCGTGCACACGTCAAAGTAAAACTGCTCAAACGCCTCTGTGCTCATCCCAGCCAGCTGGGCCATCGACGGATTGGGATAACGGAGCACCACCCACTTCGTCTTCTTCACCCGGATTTGGCTATGTACCACATGGCTGTACAGCGACATGTACCGCTTCAATTGCTCATCCGGCACGTCGCTGTTCTCATAAATGTTGTGGCTGCCGCGAATGCCGATATAGGCCTGCATCTTCTCCATCTGATGGCTGTCGTACTCTGCCCAAACCTTCAGTTGTTCCTCCGAGGCTCGCATCAGCAACGTGCGCATCACCGACTGGCTGCGCAGGTTGACATAGGGCCTGCCGCCCCGCTCATAGACCTGCTTCACGACCTCGTTGATCAGGGCGGGTTCAATGTCAAAAGCCTCAATGAGCACGTTTTCCCCCGCTTGCACATCTGTAGAATAGCCAACCAGCACTTCCGCAAGACGGGTCAATCGCGGATCCAGCATCGGCAAAACCCCTTTCCGAATCGGTTTGCATCCATTGTAGCCGATACGGCCATCTCGTGCCAACGGGAGGGCCTTCTCAGCAATAGCGCATAATGGAACCTTTCCAGGCTCAGAATAAGACTGCCAGATAAACCAACCTGAGGAGGAAAAAGGATGTCCAAACGAATTGCGGTGGAACAGGGACTGACGCCAATCCGGGAGCACCTGCAGCAAAACGGGTACGAGGTTGTGGACCTGAACAGCGCACAGGCCTCCCAATGCGACTGCTGTGTCATCTCGGGCAGCGACGAAAATCTGATGGGGATGCAGGATATTGCGGTTGACGCCCCGATCATCAACGCGCATGGCATGAGTCCGGAAGAGGTGCAACAGCAAATTCAGCAACGAATCGGGAAGTAACACCAAGGCCCCGTGACGCTCTGGCCGAGATGACTTTTCGGCCAAGCGGCAGCGGGGCTTTTCCTTGTGATGAGTGTCAATAAAGATTCACAAAATCTCTCATTTTCTTATTGAAAGACAGCATGGTATACATGTAATCTATTGTTATCAATTGATTGATGTTGTTATTTTCTATCATTCCAGGAGGATTGTCTTAACGGAACCGATATTCAGAAGAAGGAGGCGGTTGCATGTTGCCAATCGAACGCCAAGAACGGATCAAAGCGTTGATTCGCGCCCGAAAAAACATGAAAATTTCCGAATTAAGCAAAGAATTGGGCGTCTCGGAGATGACGGTTCACCGTGATCTCAAACCCTTGATTGAATCGGGAATCGTGATCAAAACGTACGGCGGGGTTTCGCTGGCCAGTGACGAATCCGTGAAGAAAAACGAAACGGATGAATGTGTTCTTTGCAAGCGAAAAGTGAATGAACGATTGTCGTACCGGTTGATCCTGCTCGAAAACCAAATCGACACCGCATGTTGCGCACATTGCGGATTGCTCCGTTTCCGCGAATTGGGCGAACGGGTGATCCAGGCCATTTGCTATGACTTTTTAAGGCAGACCACCATCAGCGGACGCCTGGCCTGGTACGTGATGGATACGTCCCTGCATTTGGGCTGTTGTCAACCCCAGGTTTTAACCTTTGAATACAAGGAACATGCAGAAAAATTCGTCAAGGGGTTCGGCGGAACGGTTCATGCCTTCCGCGAAGCGATGGAATTCGTTCATCAGATGATGAAAAGCGAGCACCAGCATTGCCGCCATCATTCATTCCCGCACGGCAACCATTGTTAAGGCATGCGCAAAGCGTCGCAGTCATACGTCATAGTCATCATGGATCAAAAAAATAAAGGGGCGAAAAACATGAGAAAACAAAGGTCAGTCGTCATGTTGGGTTTGGTGACGATGTTGGCTTGGCTGTTGATGGCTTGCGGCAACGTCCATGAACCTTCCGAGGGCGAGCACAAGTTGGGAAACCCGTCTGAACCGGTCATGGTTGAATTTGTGACGGCGGCAGATTCTTTGGAGCCGAATAAAGACGTCAAGCTTCAAGTCAAGGTCACGCAGGGCGGCAATGCCGTTTCCGACGCCGATGAAGTGATCTTTGAAATCTGGAAAGAAGGAAACAAGGAAGGGGCCGAGAAAATCCCGGCCCATCATGAAGGGGACGGGATTTATTCCATTGCCTACCGCTTTCCGGAAAGCGGCAATTATGAAGTGATCGCCCACGTTACCGCAAGGGGAATGCATACGATGCCCCAACAAACCTTTCACGTAGGCGGTGTGACAAAAGAAAACGGGCAGCAAGCAGATGAACACCAGGCAGATGATCAAAAGCAAATGGAACAAGGTCATCACCAACACGGCAGCGGGGATCTCTCGATCGATTTCAAGAAACCGGACGGCATCCGGGCCAATCAAGAGGTGAAGCTGACCGCCCGGCTGCAAAAAGCGAAGCAACCTCTCACGGGGGCCGAAGTGACGTTTGAATATTGGAGAAATGGCGAGAAAAAACATACGTACCTTGAGACAACAGAAGTGGAACCGGGAACATATCAAGCGAAAGTCGCTTTTGAAAAACCGGGAAGTTTCCAAGTCAAGATACACGTGAAAAAAGGCGAACTTCATGAGCATCAGGAAAGCACCATACACGTTCATTGACGCGCCAAGCGGCTTTTCGTCTTGCGTTATCTGACGGCTCTGGGCTTCACCCAGGCATACAGACGTTCGCCGCCTGCCTCTTCCAAATCCACAACCCGGAAGGCGGCGCCGGATGCTACGCTCACGCCGAATGTCACGAGCCGTTTCCGGCGCTGGAAAGGCGACTGGCGCAAGCTGGCCAGCTGTACCCGCCGGCGCGTCACCAGGGCCGTCTTCCGGGCAACCAATCTGCTCCGCAAGACGCACATCTCACCGTCAATCAGCGCCCATCCCGCATCCCGATGGCAAAGCCATCCCCAAAACAACGCAAGGGGAACGAGAACCAGCGCCAACAACCCCCACGGAAACAAAACAAGCGGCAACAGCACGACGGGAACGATCACCCAGCCCAACTTCCGCAGCACGTACCGGCGCCTCGCCCGCAGCGGCAAAGGATGCACCTGTGCCTTGGCCCAGCCATCGGCGAACTCCGGAATCACTGCAGCCAGAAAACCTGCCAGCTCATTCCGGTGCAACAAGGGAAACAAAAGCGTCTCCGTTCCATCATCGCCACCATATCCTGCCGTCTCCACACCGATCGTGTAATACCCGAACGGCTGCCGCAGCCATCCCTCAACCAACGTCACTGCCTGCACACGGGTTAACGGAATCGTCAACCGTTTGCGTTCCAACCATCCTTTTTCAATGAAAATGTGACCTTCGGTCCGGCTGACGGTAAAATTCCCGTACACAAACATGGTGGCGATCGCAGTCAACATCCAGGAGAGCAATATGATCGAAGGAATCAGGATGATCACCCATTCCAAAACCGAGCGCTGCCCAATCAGAACGTCCAGATACTGAAAAATAAACTCAAACGACTCCCCAAACAAGGAAACCGCACCGGCAATAACGGAAGCCACGATCCCGATTCTCCCGGATGTGGCACTGAAGATGGCCAATTCCTTCAGCGAAATCCGGCGCGCATACCTTACCTCTTCTCCCTCCACCGGCCCAGGCTTGGCCGCACCTTCCAGAGAAGACGGAACGGAAACGTCCCTGATAGGCCCGTCCCCCCCATCGCCATCATTGACGACGGGCGCCATCGCCGGCGCTTGGCGCCGCCGCAACAGCAACTCGCGTATCCGTTCCGCCTCTTCCCGCCGCACCGCGTGAAGCCGTGCCTCTGCCTCCGCTCCCAGCCCTCCAGCCGTATCCACCCGCAGGCGGACGACGCGAAACAATCGGTGCAGAATTCCCTCTTCCATATCGATGGTCTGAATCCGTTCGATAGGGATATATCTCTTTTTGCGAAAGATCACGCCATGTTCAATGCGCAATTCCCCATCCTCGATCCGGTAGGTATACCTCCACCAGGAGAGAATCCCCCATAGCACGGAAATTCCCACGCTCACCAACACGCCAAGGGCAACCCAGGCCAACCGGCCGCTGAATCCGTGCTTGGAGATTTCATTCACCACCCAGACACCGGCCGGCAACGCCACCGATGACAGGATCGACCGCAGCCACTGGATGGTAAACATGAGAAGGGCCACCGGATGCAAACGATATACTTCAGATGTCATCCGCCACACCTGCCAGCTCGGCAATCCGGTTGCGAAGTTCATCCGCCGCATCCAGACCCAGCGCCGGTATCTCATGTGCGCCCGCAGCCGTCGAAATGTCCACACTGGCCAACCCAAAGGCGCGCAAGAGCGGGCCTTGGCGCGTATCCACATGCTGCACCCGGGCCATCGGGATCAGTGTTCGCTTGATGATCCAAATCCCATGCTGAATCTCAATCTCCTTCTCCCGCACCTCATACCGCCAGCGGCGCCAGCGGATGGATGGCAATGCGAAAATGAACAAGACGCCCAGCACAATCAGCAAAAACAAAACCGGCAAATAGAGATAAAGGGGCACTTGATAAAATAAGACATGCTCCGCCACAAATGCCGCCGCAGCCAACAGGACGGCCAGAGCGGCCACCGCAATGGCCCCGGACAAGCGCCATACCGTCAGTGCCTTGGGATGTATCCGTTCTCTCGGGTCACGAACCAAACATTCCTCACCCCTTCTGTCGCCATTTCTCCATTCATCATTTCTTCACTATTTCTTCATTACATCTTATCACAATTCGCCACCATCGCATCTTACGGGCGTGACCGTTCTGCTAAAAGTATGGTATACTTAGAGTGGGTTAACATAATCTGTTCAGGAAGGGGTGAATGGTATCGTAATGGCACAACCAAGGTACATTACGAGCATCGACAAGATCACGCAACTTCCGGAAGCAGAACGCGAAAAACTCAAGCCCATTACAGAAAAGTTTGTCTTTCGTGTCAATGAATACTACCTCAATCTCATCAACTGGGACGATCCAAACGATCCCATTCGCAAATTGGTCATTCCCAATGAGGCCGAGCTGGATGACTACGGGCGGTGGGACGCATCGGATGAAGATACCAACTATGTGGTTCCGGGATGCCAACACAAGTATCAAACCACGGCGCTTCTCATCGTCTCTGAAGTATGCGGCGCCTATTGCCGGTACTGTTTCCGCAAACGCCTCTTTCGTCAGGATGTCAAGGAAGCGATGTCAGATGTCGAACCCGGCCTGAAATATATCAGTGAACACCCTGAAATCAACAACGTCCTCCTCACCGGCGGCGATCCCCTGATCCTGGCCACCGCAAAAATCCGCATGATTCTGGAAAGACTCCGTGCCATCGATCACGTCCAAATCATCCGCATCGGTTCCAAACTGCCTGTCTTCAATCCCATGCGGATCTACGAAGACGAAGAACTGCTTCAGGCCATCCGCGAACACTCCACACCGGAAAAACGCATCTATATCATGGCACATGTCAACCATCCGCGGGAAATCACGCCGGAAGCGCGGAAAGCTTTTCAGGCGCTGCACGACGCAGGCGCCATCGTCGTCAACCAGACCCCGGTGCTGAAGGGAATCAATGACGATCCCGACGTCTTGGCAAGGCTGCTCGACGAGCTTTCCTGGGCCGGAGTCACGCCTTATTATTTCTTTGTCAACCGCCCGGTGCGCGGCAATCGCGATTTTGTCCTCACTCTGGAAGAGGTTTACCGGATCGTGGAAGAGGCCAAGGCGAAAACATCCGGCCTCGGCAAACGGGTCCGTCTCGTGATGAGCCACACATCGGGTAAAATCGAAATCCTGGCCATCGAAAACGGCAAAGCCTATCTCAAATACCACCAGTCCCGGGACGGCGAATACGGAAAATTTATGGTCCTGGATTGTCCGAAAGACGCCGCTTGGTTTGACGATCTGCCGGGCAATGAGAAGTACTGGAAGAAGCCGGAGAAAAAACGCGGCGATATCGTTTCCGTCAACCAGTTGAGCGACATCCCCCAAAAGCGTACGGCAAGCAAGGACAAGGTAACCGTTTAAACAAAAACAGGCGGGCATGCTCCCATGCGGGACCCGCCTGTTTGTGTGTTACAACAGAATGGTCATTCCGGGCTGCGCCAGTTCTGTCAGCCCCCCATATGGCCTTTGCGCCTGCCTGCGCAGTTTTTCCAAATCGCCGGCGTGGGAAAAGTGTATCAACAAAAGCCGTCCGGCCTCCGCATTTGCCGCCAGCTCTCCCGCCTGGCCGGCGGTCAGGTGTCCTGGCGCCTGCCCCTTTTGCTCATCAAACAGCGTCGCTTCGCTGATCAGCAAATCCGCTCCTTGCGAAAAATCCACCACCGCCTGGCTCCATCCCGTATCTCCGGTATACACCAGCGTTTTGCCGGACGGGGTCTGAAATTTCAGCGCCAGACAATAGGCCTCATGCATGGTCGCGCATGCGCTGACCCGCCAAGGGCCAATCGGCTTGGTCTCCCCGTCCGACAGGGCCATCCCCACGGTAAAGGGAGCCTTTCCATACGTCAGGCGTGCAAACTGCTTTTTGTCCTCCGCATGTCCGTAGATGGGCAGCGGCTTGTGGCGATGACCCATCAGCGTTTGGATCATCATCCCATACTGGAGACACCCCAGATCCGCCGCATGGTCGTGATGATAGTGCGTGAGCACCACGGCATCCAGTTCAGACAAAGCCGCATATTGCTGCACCTGGGACAAGACGCCGCTTCCGCATTCGACAAGCAGGCAAAATCCATCCTCTTCCAGCAAAAAAGAAGTGGTGGCTGCCCCCGCCTCCGGATAAGCCCCCCAAATGCCGACGATCGTCACCTTCATTTTTCACGTCCCCATCTTCAGATCTTGCGCATGTTTCGGCAAATGCATCAAGAGATTGTCAATCAGCCTCATCCCGCCGTCATCGGCCAGGCTCAAGACAGATTCGGGATGAAACTGCACGGCATACACCGGAAGTTGACGATGGCGAAAAGCCATGGGAATGCCGTCCGCGGTCTCCGCCAGCAAGATCAGGGACGGCGGCAGATTCCGCACATAAAGCGAGTGGTAGCGCCCGACCGTCATGGATTCACCCATGCCGGCAAAAAGCGTGTCGTTTTTCAAAATGCGAATCACGGATTTTTCGCCATGGGCCGGCTTCGGCAGCACATCCAGCCGGGCTCCAAAGTACTCCGCCAGGCCTTGGAAACCCAGGCATATGCCGAAAATCGGCAGATGACGCGAAAGGCACAAGGCAATGGTTTCATCCATCTGAAAACGTTCCGGCTTTCCCGGCCCCGGCGACAACACGATCAAATCATACGAAGGATCCTCGGCAATCATCCGCCGCGCCGCCTCCGAACGCACCGTCAAGACATCGGCGCCCGTCTGCTTGAAATAATTGGCCAACGTGTGGACAAACGAATCTTCATGATCCACCAGCAGCACCCGTTTTCCCTCGCCGGAGCGCGTGCGGTACGTCTGTCCTTTTTCTTCTTCCCCGGGAGCCTCCAGCGCCCGCATGAGAGCGGCCACCTTGACAAGCGTCTCTTCCTCTTCGGCTTCGGGATCGGAGGCATGCAACAGCGTCGCGCCCACCCGCATTTCCGCGATGCCGTTGGCCAGCTTGACGGTCCGCAACGTCAGTCCGGTGTTCATGTTGCCATTAAAATTCAGCCATCCAATCGCGCCGCCGTACCATCCCCGCGGTGTCTCCTCATGCGCTTCCAGCCAGCGCATCGCCTCAAGCTTCGGCGCCCCCGTGACGGTCACCGCCCACATGTGGGTCATAAAGGCATCTAGGGCATCAAATCCGGGGGCCAATTCCCCGACAATGTGGTCCACCGTGTGAAACAACCGCGAATACCGCTCGATTTCGCGCCTTCCGATCACTTGCACCGACCCGGGCACACAGATGCGGGATTTGTCGTTGCGGTCGACGTCGGTGCACATCGTCAGTTCCGCCTCGTCTTTGGCCGAGTTCAGAAGCTGCTTGATGTTCTCGGCGTCTTCCAACGCGTTGTTTCCCCTCTTAATGGTGCCGGATATCGGGCAGGTTTCAAGTTGACGGCCCACCACCCGCACATACATTTCCGGTGAAGCCCCTACCAGATGCTGATTCCCGAGGTAAATGAAAAATCCGTACGGGCTCGGATTCATCCGGTTCAGATTCTTGAAGACCTCAGACGGTTTCAAATCACAAGGGCGGCAGATGACCTGGGAAGGAACCACTTCGAACAGGTCGCCTTGATAAAATGACGGCATCGCCTGACGCACCAAGCTTGCGTAATATCCTTTCCGGTAGGCCGGAATGTTTTGCCCGTCCGGCCGCTTTGGCGCATGCGGCTTGGATGTTCCTTCACGCGGCAAGCCCTCGGTGGACTTCTCGCCGATTACGAAATCATACGCGATCCGGAAAGCCTGGTTGGTTTTCCGGTCGACAACAAAAATCTCATCGGGCAAGAAAAGATGCATGTCCACATGATCCTCAGGCCTCGGTTTCAACGGTTCAAGGGATTCGAATTGAAAGATGAGGTCATAGCCGAAAGCGCCATATAATCCCAAAAACGTGTCTTCCTCGGAGTAAAACGCTTTTTGGATGGCGCGGATTACACTGAAAACGGACGGCTGCTTCGTCCGTTCTTCCTCAATGATCACCGCCGGCTTTGGACGGATGATGACCGTCAATTGTTCCTGCTCGTTCCGGACCTCCGCCACGGCCGGTTCGTGATCCAAACATCTTTGGAGAACAGGCAGCAAGATGGCTCCCCGGCGATTGAGCGCCCGAATGGCCACCGTTCTCTCGCGGGATACGACCTCCAGCGGCGGATTGACGAACCCGACGTCCCAGCGCGTATAACGTCCGGTATATTCCATGCCGCTGGAAAACAAGGCGCCTTTGTCATGATCCAGGCGTTCCACCAACTGCTCAATTACCACGGGGCTCGTATCTTTGTGCAACCGCCTGTGGACGGTGACACCGGAAGGGGTGTGGTAAACCTTATCCTCCTGCTCGGATGCAAGCATGAAAAAATCGTACATGGCGTTCCTCCTCGTATACGTTTTGGTATACAGAGGGGAGCTTCGGATAAGTGAGAAGAAAGAGGAATGGATGGCTGACCATGCGTCAAAACCTTTGCTCTTCTCCGCTCACCTCTGCTCCGCTCTGCTCAACTCGACTCGGCTGTCCAACGATGATCAACGTGAGATGAATATAGCAAAAATATAACCAATCCATGTCAAAATGCCAAATGGAAGGATCAAAGTTTGTTGATTCTGGAATCAATGTTCAAAAAAAGGGCACATGATTTTTTCACATCTGTATCAATACAAGTGTTGATTTTTTACTGTTGTTATATTACAATGAAACCAACAAAAGTACCCGGAGGGATTCGAGATGACGGGAATCACCATCCAGCAGCCAATCGGCGACGAACAGACGCTTAGCACTTGCGTGGTTTGCGGAACGGCAGCGCCGCAGCAACGTGAAGGTGTCATGTACGAGTGTGAACACTGCATGAATGATCATACAGATTAAACGCAATAAACCATATCCCTACGCCCTATGCCCTGCAGGAAAAGGGCTTTTTTTGTGCATAGCATTTATGACAATGCATTCATTTTTGACAAAGCATTTATGATCCTTCGCGCAGCAAGCCATCCACCCGCTCCAAAACATCTCCCGCTTTTTCGTGGCAGACCACTCCGGCCAGGTCATCCAATCCAGTCGGCTCCTGATTGATAATCGCCAGCCTGGCTCCACGCCGCGCCGCCTGCTCAGGCAGCCCTGCCGCCGGATAAACCTGCAGGGAAGATCCGATCACCAGAAACAGATCGGCCTTCTCCGTCGCGTGTTGCGCCCTCATCCATTCGCTCATCGGAAGCGGCTCGCCGAAAAGCACCACATTGGGCCGCAGCATCCCGCCGCAATCAGAACAGTAACGCTTGTGAAACTCGGAACGATCGTACATTTTTCCACAAGCCTGGCAACGGACCTGCGCATTGCTGCCGTGCAGCTCAGCCACCTGCCGGGAACCGGCTTTTTGATGCAGGCCATCCACATTTTGCGTGATCACCATCTTTACCCGACCCTCATGCTCCCACTTGGCCAGGATGTGGTGCACGCGGTTCGGCTGGACATCCTTGAAGCTCTCAAACCGCTCCTTGTAAAATTCAAAAAATTCGTCTGGGTTGTTCATTAATGTCTCCACCGAAGCGATTCGCTCCGGCACCTTCTTCCACAACCCCCGCTGCGAGCGAAAATCGGGCAGTCCGGACTCCGTGCTGGCGCCCGCGCCTGTAAAAACCACCATGTACTGCGCCTCTTTTATCCACTTTGCCAGTTGACTGATCGGTTCCTGATTCAGGGACACCTTGCATCACCTCGCAATATGTCACACCTTCCCAGAGTGTTCACTTGCTGTAAAGAAATGATTTTCTGTCATTATACCATATCTCCATATCTCCAGGTCGTGATGACTCGGCGCCGGAAAAGCCGCAGAGCGTTCAGATGCCAATTCCGCTTGACAAATCAACCCTTTCCCTTTAAGTTACTATAATAAATAAACTATATTTAAGAAAGCCAAGCACACGCACACGGTTCTAAAACAAAAGAGCAACAAATATGGATGTTTACTGAAGAGATCAAGAAAGGAGGGTGGGAAAATGGAATGGTTGTGGCTTGTTGGCCGGGCCGTATTTGGCATCTATTTCCTGTATTCGGGACTCATGCATTTCATCCAGTTCCAAAACATGAAACAGTATGCTTCCTACAAGGGAATTCCTGCTTCAGGGGCTGCCGTGGCGATCACCGGTTTGATGTTGCTGGCCGGAGGGCTCAGTATCCTCACAGGATTCTGGACGCAGATCGGCCTTCTATTGTTAGCCATTTTTCTGGTCGTTGCCGCCTTTTCCATTCATAATTTCTGGACGGTTGACGACCAGACGGCAAAAATGGGAGAAATGACACAGTTCACGAAAAATGTGGCCTTGGCTGCAGCAGCCTTGATGATGCTGGCCATTTCGGATTGGTCCTGGACCGTCTAAGCCGTGCAAATCCGTATCATGCAGCGGCGACCGGGAAACATGTGTCAGAGGGGATGTCCCCTTCCCGGCCCGCCGCTTTTTTGTTGTCTGTTGGCTCATTCATCGCCATGTGCGTCATTTATTTACGACGCTGGACTTTAAAGATTACAAAATCAATCCGGATGAGCTATGATTAAACCGAACGGTCGGTTTAATAGGAGGCTAGACATGAAACATTTGCTTGCCAATCGTGTGTTTGTGTTGGTGATGGTCTCGGATATGCTGCAAAACGCCGGCATATGGATTCGGAACAGCATGGCAGTCCTCGATGAAAATATTGAAACAACATGTTCCCGAAAAAGACGTTCCCTCTTCCTGAATCCCAGGTGGAATCAAGGAAAGAAAGCGGGTACTGTGGATGAAAACTTTGTCGGCCGCCTGAACGGCTTCATGACGCCCGTGTTCACAGGGTTTCTGCTGATTGGAACGGGTGCATCCGGGATTTACATGACGGCAACCTCTTTGATCACGGTATACGTGACATCCGGCATCATTCTCATCGCAGCTTCGCTGATCAGCCTGCGTTTGACTCCGGTTGCGAAGGTAAAACCGCAAGCTTTTCACAACATGTCAGAGTGAACCTCAACCCGCTTGACAACTGAAGCTTTTATCCATATGCTACAACCAAGGGCATAAATTTTCTATATATTGTTTAAATAAAAATTTCCAGGAGGAGAGCTTTCATGTTGGATGTCAGTCAGTTGCCCTATCAGCACATCGTGGCGGAACTGAACACCCCGATCACTTTTGTGAAAATGAACCGGCCGGAAAAACGGAACGCGCTGTCGCTGGCCCATATGGAAGAACTGATCGATTGTTTCAAGAAAATTGGCAAGAAACCTGATATTTCGGTGGTCATCTTAAGCGGCGAAGGCCCCGCTTTCAGCGCAGGACACGATTTGAAGGAAATGGTCGGCCAAGACATCGCATTCTACCGCAACCTTTTTGACGTTTGCACCGAGCTGATGGAAACGATCCAGTCCATCCCGCAGCCTGTCATTGCCCAAGTAGCGGGCATCGCGACCGCTGCCGGCTGCCAGCTCGTCGCCACCTGCGATCTGGCCGTTGCTTCCGAAGACGCCAAGTTCGCCACGCCAGGGGTGAAAATCGGGCTGTTTTGCTCGACGCCCATGGTTGCTTTAAGCCGGGCAGTCGGCCGCAAAAAAGCGATGGAAATGTTGCTGACCGGCGAACCCATCTCCGCTGACCTGGCCCTTGAAATTGGCCTCATCAACAAGGTGGTGCCGAAGGAGAAACTCGCAGAGGAGACCTTGGCGCTTGCCGAAAAAATCGCCGCTGCCAGTCCGTTCACCATCGGCATCGGCAAGCAGGCATTTTATCGCCAGTTGGAAATGCCGCAGGAGATGGCCTATGGATACACAAAAGAAGTCATGTCCTTAAACGCCACCGCCATGGACGCGCAGGAAGGCATCTGCGCTTTTCTAGAAAAACGCACCCCGTCGTGGAGCGGGCGCTAAAAAATTCTTGCCGTTACATCTTGCCATCACACAGATTCCGCTTGCAAGGAATCCCTTTTTTTTTAATATATAACTAACTGATTAGTTATTTTTATGCGCATCTGAAACGGTAAGGAGGAAAACCATGAAACGCCCGCTGACCCCCAAAGGGGAAGAAAGCCGCAAGAAAATCTTGCAAGCGGCTGAGATGCTTTTCGCCACAAAAGGGTTCCAGGCTACCACGGTAAGCGAAATTGTCGCCGCGGCGGGCCTGACGCAGGCGGCCTTCTACCTTTATTTTGACAGCAAACAACAATTGTTTGAGGAACTGACTGGCCGATTTCAGCAGCAACTGCTGGCGTTAAGCGACGCCGGAAAAAAGGTGACACAAACGCCGGCGCACCAGATTGCATCCCAGATCACGGACAATCTGGTTCAGCTGTTCAACTTGTTCGCCGAAAATCCGTATTTGACCAAAATCGCGCTGGAACAATCGCCGGACAGCGACGAGTTGAGAAACCGGATTGTGATGATGATCCGGAACAACATGAACGCCAACCAGCAGGCCGGCATCGTGCGCCCCGAAATTGAAACCCATATCGCCGCCGAATCGATTGTCGCCATGATGGTCCGGCTGGTGGAGCGGTTCCTGTTGAGCGGCGAGGAGACGGCAGTTGAACTAGCGAAAAAATCGGCGCGGTTGATCATGTATGGTTTGTTGACGGAAGATTACCGGAAAGGAGAAAGATCATGCTCGAGTTCCTGAGAACGCACATGGATCTGCTCACCGTCCTGTGGCTATTTCCGATCGTCTTCATGTTTCACGATTTTGAAGAAATCCTGACGGTGGAAAAATGGACACGAGCAAACCGGCAAAAAGTGGCTGCGCTTTTTCCAAAATGGTTCCCCAAGTGGCTGGAAAGCAGTTTTCACATGACGACCCTGCAATTTTCACGGGATGTCTTTTGGATTTTTCTGTTCATTACGCTGGCTGCATTGCTCGCTGTGCAATTCTCCTTTTACCCTTTTTTCATCCTCTTTTTGACGGTATTCTTCCTGCACGTGTTTACGCACGCCGGGATGGCGCTTTATTTGCGATCGTACACGCCGGGCGTGATCACAGCCGTGCTCCTGGTTTTGCCCTACTCGCTCTTGGCGTACGACAGGCTGTTCCATGAACAGATATTAAACTGGAGCAATCTTTTCCTGAGTATGGCCATTGTGATCCTGCTGTTTCCGTTCTTTGCCCTGATGCTGATCAAAGAACGCAACCGCTTGGCCGGCAAGGCAAAACGATGAAAAAACGCGATGTTTCAAGGAACACTTGAAGGTGATAGAGCAAGAAAGGAGATCAAGACATGGCCACAGAAAATGAAATGGGGGCTGTCCCATCGTCGTGTGATGGGCACCCCCTTGCGTCCGTTTAGCCCAGGTAGGCTTTTAACATCCAGACGTGTTTCTCCAGGCTGGTGTGGATGGCCAGCAGCAGATCGCCGGTGGTTTCGTCTTTTGCCGCATCCGCCATCTCCATCCCTTGCTTCAATTCGGCGATAATTTGGGTAAAGTCATTGACCACCGTTTGCACCATGTCTCTCGCCGTTTCGCCGCCGGTCGCTTCCTGAACCGAGGCCAGCTCCAGCGCCCCTTTCATGGTCGCCACCGGTTTGCCGCCCAAAGCCAAAAGCCGCTCCGCCAATTCATCGATGTGCGTCGCCGCTTCGTTGTACAGTTCTTCAAATTTGGCATGGAGCGTAAAAAACTGCTCGCCCGTCACATACCAATGGTAATTGTGCAATTTGACAAACATGACCGTCCAGTTGGCGACTTGCTTGTTCAAGACATCCGTCAAATTCATGTTGGAATCTCCTTCCACCCTCGATTTATGTACCATTGTTCAAAAGTTCCAGGGAATTGTCAAGCGCCGACGGGCATCCTGACATTCCCATCCGTTATTGTTTCGCAAAATCGCCACGTTTGATGCATCCCATGGACAGCATGTCTTTTTCATCGGATATGAACACGGAACAAGTCTTTGATCCCCAAATCCTTTTAAAATAACAATAGACTGTAAAATAACCTGTAACAAATGGCCGGCAAACCGGCACTAACGAGTAGATCCGAAGAAAGCGGCAGCTGGTTTTCGAGACGGGCGCGACAAGGAGGTGTGTGCATGTATGAAGAAATCGAACAGCTATATTTGCGCTATTATCGGGAGTTATATTGGTTTCTCGTCAAGCGCTGCCCGAACCCGGACCTGGTGGATGATCTGATCCAAAACACCTTCCTTGAAGCGCTGAAAAGCATCGATGGTTTCAAAGGGAACGCGGCGATCAAAACTTGGCTCTTCGGGATTGCCAAGCATCAGTTGTACAGGCATTTCCGCAAAAACAACATCCACATGGATATCGAACATGTGCCGGAGGCAGAATTGGCATCCCGCACTGATTTGAGCGACAAGCTTTTGGCGAAAAACATCCTGGCAGCAATCGAAGGCCTGGACCCGCCGCATGATCAGATTATGAAGTTGAGGCTTGTTCACGGATTGTCATTCAAAGAAATCGGGCTTCGCCTCAACCGCACGGAAAACTATTGCCGCGTCAATTTCTTTCGCGTGAAAGAAAAGCTCAGAAAGGAGTACGAAGATGAAACCATGTGACATCGTGAAGGATTTGCTGCCTTTATATGTGGAAGGCCTCACTCGTCCAGGCAGCGCGGCAATGGTTGAAGCGCATCTGGCCGAATGCGACGCCTGCAAAGGCGATTATGAGATGATCAAGCAGGATTATGAACAACATGAGCAAAAAAAGCCGGATCAAAAACAGCTGGATGAATTGGTGCTGAAACTGGCCAGGTATCAGAAAAACATCAAGCTTGCCGGTGTCCTGGTGGCCATGTTGCTGTCCTGTATTATCGCCGGGGCGGACGTTCAATTTTTGTCGACCATTCCTTTTTTATTCCTCACCCCGTTTGCATGCCGGTTGTATTACAACAAGTCCCTGCCCATTCTATTCTCGTCGATCCCCTTCGGGATCATCGGCGGCATGTTAAGCGAATACGATTCCAGTTATATTCCGTTTTTTACCGTCATTGCCCTGCTGGCTTCCGGCGTCGGTGTGGGGGCCGGTGCGCTGGTGAAGCGGGGGTTAAAACAGCATAAAGCCGGTTTGAAAGCTCTTGCCATTTTGCCTGCAGTCGTCATCTTGGCTATCGGATGCACCGCATACTTTTCCTTTTACGGAAACCCTGTGGGTTATATCGAAACCTTAGTGAAAACGAACCAATACGTAAACCAAACCTATGAAAAAGGAACGCTCACTTTCAAGGGGGTATCCTACAATTTCAAAGACAGCCGGCACTACGGCAATTTCGAGTATGTGTTGAACGGAACGAGACAGGTCGCACCGATTGGCATGAATCATGAGGGCCAGGTGATTGATCATTATAAATACATGCTTGAGATGCAATTTTGCGAAGAACGAAGCGCTGATCTGAAAACGGAGATTGCAGCGGCCATCAACCATATACCGGTAACCATCTTTGCCAAACCGGAAGCCGAGCTGAACATTACCAGAGATGAATTGAACGATACCTATTACTATCTTTCCTACGATTTGGAACGACGGAACAAGGCAACGGAAACCAGAAAAAGGGAAAGCGGCAAACTGAGTTACGAAATCTCCTTTGGCCCCTTCAGCAATGAATACGTGCGGTTATCGAAGGAAGAGTTCCTGGACAAATCCGTGGCCATACTCCATGCTTTGAAAGAGCGCCATATCCCTTATAAAAACATTTTCATCTTGGCGGAAGATTTAAACGGACATCTTCAAAGCGTGAGCTTTCAACCTCAGGCAACCGAACAAGAATTGATCCAGAGTTACACACTGACCGATAAGTCCGATGCAAAATTCAAAAAATAACCCCATATGAAAGCCTCGACCAGACAAGAGACCTCCTTTGTGCAAAAGGCAAGAGGTCTCTTTTTCCGCTTTTCACGCTTTTTTCTTGGTTTGCTGCGTGACGAATGCGCTTTGCATGCATCGGTGAACAAACGCCTTGCTCTTTAACTTGTCTTGCACCTCTTTTTGCCATTTTTCTTTGGTCAACAGTTCCGATAAATCTTGGCCAAATATGGACTCAATAGCGGAACGCGTGACTTGATACCGTGTGAGATCGCCGGATGGGTCCGCAAAATTGAAATGGAGTTCCTGCAAATTTTCTATCAATGAAAAAGCCGCCACAGCGTTGTATATTAAAATTTTATGGATCCTCTCCTCGCCAATCCGCGACACGCCTTCTTTGTAGTTTACTTCTACACTCCATGTTTCGGGGTGGAGCTGGTATGTTCTTTCCACGTCAAGCGGCAAATGTTGAAAAAGATTCGCCACATTGGATGCGTCCCCCATGTATCGATTTTTGAATGGCAGTATCCTGCTCAAGTCATGTGTCACCGGGTCCTGCTGCGCGGCCAGATATTGCTGGTGCCTTTGTTCGTTTTGGGGGATAATCACGCCCTGGACGACAGCGAAAAGTCCAAATCCAATCACAAGCAGTCCGACAATGAGCATGTTTTTATATCTCATCACGTTCACCTGCTTCATATTTGAATGCCAGTTTTTCCGCAACATGAAACAGCAACGGCACGATCACGGAGGCAAACGGCAACGCATACTTGATGGCCAATACAGCCCATTGATAGGGGCCTTCTATCGTAACCGGCCTTGCAAACCAGATGTGGCTTCCGAATTGAACAGCGGTAGTGGTCAAGGTGACAACGATGATAAACAAACTCCAAATGCTCCAGCTTGCTCGTTTGAGTTTCGCAACCAAGCGGTAATTGACATATTTTTTTGCTTGCAGCGCTTCTTCCTTTTTCCGTTTCGATGAAAAATACATGGCAAAATACACGATGCTTCCGACGATACACAGTGCCATTAAAATGGTGTTCAACAGGACTCCCAGGCCAAAGATTCTAAAGGGAATCGTCAAAATCCAGGCGATCAAGCTGAACAGCAGCCCCATTTGAACCAGTTCCAGTCTGAACGGATGAATGAAAACCCTGATGTTGCCATCCACCAGGTGATCAACGCTCCTGATGCTATTCTTCGCTTGTTGCACCGCTTCGTGATCGTTCATGCCTGAAGCGGTTAAATCAGCCACTTTCGCTTCAAGGTTGCTTAAAATTTCAGCTTTTAACTCTCGGATCTGCTGGGTTGGCTTGTACTTGCGGAACAAATGATCCACGTAGTGGTTTAATTCCTCCTGTTTGTTGAAACCCTCCATGACCATCATCCTTTCCTTCATCGGCTCATCCCGCTCCGCCGCTCAATCGGCAATCAGCTTGTCAAGAATCTCCCTGGCCATTTTCCACTCGCTAAGATATCTTTCATAGGCCGCTTTTCCAAGCTCCGTAACGCGGTAATATTTTCGCCTTCCGCCCTGGCTTTCGTTTCCCCAATAGCTTTCGATCAATTGTTGCGACTCCAACCGTTTCAAGCTGGAATAGAGTGAGGGTTCCTTTAATTCATATTGACCGTTGCTCTTTCTCCAGATGGCTTTGATGATTTCATAGCCGTAATTGTCGCCATCCAACAACACACGCAAAATGATCGCATCAATATGGCCCCGGATGATATCGCTGCTTATATTCTGGTCTCCCATCAAACCATCACATCCTTCATGAAGCATTGTATGACATATTACTATGTGTGTCAATGTATTATATCTAAAAAAGAAATAAAAAACGGCCGTCCTGTTAAAGAACGGCCGAAAGCATGTGCCAGTATATGAAGAGTTAGCGGATACCATTGGAACCCATCCGGAACCGTATCGCTGCCCGCTTGGATGATGGACGGCCCTATTTCGCATGATTTTCCGCATAGGCCGCCATCGCGTCGCGCATGAACACCGCCAAGCCTTCCCCATACGCGTCAATGGTTTTGGTAAACCGTTCGTCATCCACGTACAGCTGGCCCAAGCCTTTAAAGGCCTCCAATGAATACGTGCCGATTCGGTTCAACAGGTCGTACCATTCCTTGATGACGGCTTGTGCTTCCGCCGACTCCGGCGAACCATGGCGGAGCTCCGCAAGCTTGCGAAAGGTCGCATGCATGGCTTTAGAAAACGCCGCCAATTCCTGCTTCGACATGTTTCCAATTTTGGCGTTCGCTTAATCCACCGCCTCATCGCCCCAACGTTCGCGCGCTTCCCGCTCGTACGGGTTGCGGCTAAAGTCAAACCCCACAAATTCTTCCTCGATCGTCATTTCAATTGAGCAAAATCAAGACCGAATTTTCACTGCTGTTGTTGTTCTGTGATATTGTCAGGGTGTCATTGTTCCGAGAAAATGTCAGTATGAGCAAGGAGCAGATGATCACTTTGACAAAAGAAGAATTGAAACGCGTCATGGTAATCGAACAATGGATCGATGGCCGTTTGACCGAACAGGATGTCTCCCGCATCTTAAAGTTAAGTGTACGTCAGGTTTATCGGCTCAAGGCAAAATATCTTCATGGAGGTGCACAGTTCATCGC
>LZRT01000008.1 GCA_002159075.1 Bacillus thermozeamaize | reverse complement strand
TTTTAAACACTATATCCCTAGAAAAATCGTCTGCCGATACTTCAGACGATAGCTGTCACCGCTAAGTTGAACGACTTCACTTTTGTGCAAGATCCGGTCCAGGATGGCAGTCGTTATGGCCTGATCACCCAAGAGTTCACCCCAATCTTCAGGACCTTTATTGGAAGTCAGGATGATGGACGTTTGCCCATAAAGCTTGTTAATCAATTGGAAAAACAGATTTGCTTCATTCCGGTCCATGGCCATAAACATCAGATCGTCCACTATGACCAGATCTGAGTTTAGCAGGCGCTTCACTTTATACTGAGAGGACCGTGAAATCAGTTGGGTTTTTAGTAAATGGATGAGAGTATCCATCGTAACAAAGCTGACTTTATAACCCTTTTTTAAGGCTTCGACGCCTAAACCGATGGCCAGGTGGGTTTTCCCTACCCCGGGAGGCCCGAGCAGAATGAGATTGTAATTCTGCTCAAGCCACAGCAGTTCTCTCAATTGCTGAAATTGTCGCTTGCTTAACGAAGGCTGTTCTTCCAGACGAAATTCGTCCAGCGTTTTCATCTCAGGGAACGATGCCCATTTATAGCGCCTGGCCAGTTGCTTTTCTTCACGACGCGCCAGTTCGTAATGGAGCATCCGTTCAAGGAACTCCCGGCACGTCCATTGAGCTTGTTCAGCTTCCATCAGGTGTTGTTCCACAACCTGGGCGGCTTCCGTCAGGTTTAAGGTTTTCAAGGCTTGTTTGAGTTCTACTGTCGGTTTCATGGTCAGTCTCCTCTCAAGATACGCTGATATACCTCGACATCACGAATCTGCGGCTTGGCTTTCCATTTGGCCGGATCTACACCACTGAGCGGTTTCACATCACTGGAAGCCATTTGCGTTTCTCCTTGGGTCGCGTTGAAATACTGCACTGCATCCGCAAAGTCGGTCGCGCGAAACAACCGGTGTTCGATACAATAGCGCAAGGCTTGGTCACTTGCGGTCTGGCTGGATTGGCTTAAGGTTTTCTGAATGAGCTGCAGCTGATCACGGATATACCTCGGGCGTTGGCGGTAGATTTCTTCCAAATAAGCTTTCGCCATCTCAGTATCCGTAAACTGCATCATGACGCTGTTCAGATACGCACAAATGCCCTTTTTCCTGTCTCGCCGGTGATTGGTATTCTGAATCAGCTGCCCCTTCATGAAGGAACGCTCATGTTCAGCAAGAAGTTCACCGGTACCTAAATCATAGATCCGCAACTTCGTTTCGCCGGCTTGCACACCAACTTCTTTGGCCGTACCATCATACGTCCCCAACGGTACCGAATACCGATTGCCTTCAAACCAGATCGTATTGTCTTTCCGCACAGTCCTTGTTATAGTGGATTTAGCATTTTGGATATTTGGGTGGACCGGGCGGAGATGTTGCCGTTCAAGGGCAAACACTTCGGCCGGTATTTTTTCGTCGTATGATGGACTAAGGCGTTGCCGGTTCGGTCCAACCAAGCCAAACAATCTTCATTCAGCTTGTCCACTGTCGTGAAGATGCGGTGACGGGCAAAATTCCGCTTCACATATTTCACCACATTCTCCACACGCCCTTTGCTTTCCGGATCCTGCTTCCGGCACATATGGACTTGAAAACCGCGATGATGCACGTAAGCCGCAAATTCGTGCGTCAAGATTAAGTCGCCGTAATTTTCACTCGTGAGCAGCAAATGATCCTGGTCATAGACGATTTCCTGGGTTATCCCGCCATAGTAGGCAAAGGCTCGTTCGTGAGCATCGATGACGTCTTGGGTGACAAAGGGCCGGTCTTGCCAGTGGACGAATTTATACCTGGAGCGGGATAGAACGAAAGTGATGAACCATAGTCTCACGGGAATTCCGTTGAGATTCTTCATCTTCGTCTCCCCGAAATCGACTTGCATTTGTTTGCCCATAGGGGGATCCGGAACCGCTTCATATTGCCTCTGCTTTACCGATTTGGGAATGCCGTATTGGTTTCGCAGAGCCCGGACATACGCTCGTACGGTACTTTCTCCGACTTTTAGTTCCGGGTCATGTTCTTTGAGCCAGTCCCAAATTTGTGCAGCAGAGAGGTCAGGATATTCCCGCAGCCATTGGACAATTCGCTGCTCGTAAGGATCCAACTTTTTTTGGCGCGTTTCCATCTCTTCCATAAATTGTTCAAATTCCTTTGGCGTCATACTCAGGTACTTGTAGACTGTATTTCTGGAGATATTCAATTTTCGTGCAATCTGGGAAACCTTTAGTCCTTTCGCTTTCAAGTTGTGAATCGTGAAATACATATGCCACCTTTCCAAGCGTTTCATACTCTTCCTCACCCA
>LZRT01000007.1 GCA_002159075.1 Bacillus thermozeamaize | reverse complement strand
GAGCTGTTCTGTGCCGACTTCCGCTACGCCGTCAAACAGCACGGTCGAGTTGGTGAGGATGACGCTGGCAGTTGCCTGGCAGTCGCAGTTTTGACGCGGGAAGATCTCTGGGCACTGTGCCGGAAAGATAACCGGCGGGCATTGGAAGGCCGGCGGCGTTGGAGTCGGTACGGGAATGTCGGCTGGGCGCGGCTGGCAAAATTTTGCCAATACCTCCAGCTTCACTTCCGCTTCCACCTGGATCTCTTTACAGATGACCACGTCAATCAGAATTTGACCGCCAAGGATGGGCTCCAGCGGCGTGCACTCAACCGCGGTAATCCGGCAGAGGATGTTGTCTTCGTCGAGCGGTTCAGGCAGGCAGAGCACGATTTCATCGTCGAACTGGACGGTGGCTGGAAATTCGCATAACAACGTGCCGTCGGCAAAAACGCGGAGCAAGAGCGTCGCGCTGAACAGGAACCGGACAATGCCGACCCGGACGACGTTGCCGCCGATAACGATGTTTTCTCGGCGGATGCTGACGATCCGGCAGGAGAAGTCGAGTCCCTGTGTCGGCTGCGGTTTCGGAATGATCGGGAATGTCGGAGGGATGACCGGCTCCACACATTGAACGGTAATGTTTTGCCCGGCTTGGATGGCTTCGTTGACGAGTGTCAGACAGTCACTAGGGATTTGAACTTTGTTTTGATCCCGGTTCGCGGTCACGACCCAATCGTACACCTTTTGAACACGGATGCATTCTTCTTGCAGATTGTTCGGAATCGGCGCGGGTGCGGTCGGCGTCGGTGTTGGGACTTGAAAACCCTTGATGGGTCTGATTTGCCTAACCAATATGAACCCTTCCTTTCCTAGGTGGTGTTTTATGCAATACATACTATGGTTGAAGGGGGCATTTTGCTTGTAAACAAACGCCCATTTTTTAGGTGAACATTCCAGGTATATTTTCCCATCCGCGATGTTCTCAGAATGGGATACCGAAGCGCCGCATGAACCATTCGTCGTCGTACTTCCGGCGCGAGAAGTAGTGTTCCCGCTGTTCCAGCACTCCGCCAGCCAATACGGCGGCCTCGATCCGGGCCGGATCCGCATGGTGGATCAATTTGCGGCAAGCAGCGATCCGGGATTCGTTGAAATGGCTGTAGGCCATCCGAAGCATGTTGTAGTATACGTGGTCGAACGTCACACGGTACGGGTAGGATTCACGAAACAGATGGAACACCTTGACTGCAGGCTGTACGAAGCACTTGTAGCCAAATAGCCATAGCTTGATCGAGATCTCCACGTCTTCAAACCCCCAAACCTGAAATCCTCGATCAAATCCGCCCACATCGAAGAAGACGTTTCTCGCCATGGCTAAACATCCTCCCGGCAGAATCGCCGTAGGTGTGGGCAAGGATATTTGGCGGTTCCACTGAACGCCCAACATGCGGTTCAGTGTCTGGCCATAACCAACGAGATTCGGCCGGTTCGTTGAAACGATGCCGGGGGACACGGCATCCGCCTGTCCTGATCGAATCAATCCCAGCAAATGATCAATCCAATAATCCTGGAAGAACAAATGGGCGTCGCAAAAGATGAGGTATTCTCCTCGTGAGTGATCAGCACCCAGGTTTCTGGCTGGGGCAGCTCCGATTCCCTGAGTTGTGATTAATTTGATCTGTTCATTTGCCTCGGATGCCAAAAACTCGCAGCATCCGTCTGTGGAACCATCGTCCACGATGACGATCTCAAAGGGATGATGGGTTTTTGCTCGGAGTGCCGATTCTACAGTCGTGCGCACGTTGTTCCCTTCATTTTTGGCCGGAATGATCAAGGAAACAAAAGGAATGCGTTCGTCAGACATTTGCTCACTCCTTCCTTCCTGACATCCTATGCCAATACTGAGCTCAGGTACCGTTTGTCACAGGCTTTGTACATCGCGGCACTCATTCCCATGGGCGTACATACAATGAACACGGATCGATCGGTGAATCGAAGAGGGGGAGGAGGATATACGGAATGGAGGATACAGAGGGGAGATATGGGATGGATGATGTTGCGGTTTTTTACGACGGTCAAACGTGTGGGATGATCCCTTACACATCGCTGCCTGCCTTTCGTCTGTTTTGTCAAGAAAACGGGTTTGGCTTCCAGTGGGATCCAAAACAAAGGAGGATTCTTCTTGCTCCGGGGCTCAAGGGAAAAATCTGCGTGCTGGCGTATGGCAGCCGGCGGGTTCCTGACGCAACCGATTCCCATCCACATGAATATGATGTTTTGGCACTGACGGAGCGATTTCTCACCGCTGCTGGGGTGAGTGTCGTTCTGTCAGCAAACCAGCTGGACTTGCCAGATCAAAGCGATGTCTGCGTGCAATTTACTATTGAAAAGGCGGACATAGGGGTTCAAC
>LZRT01000006.1 GCA_002159075.1 Bacillus thermozeamaize | reverse complement strand
AGGTTGACCTGGCACCCTGTCAAAAGCGATAAGCACCAGAAAAAAACGGCGAACGGAATAAGGCGTCTGCGCAAGCTATTCATCGCTCTTCTTCCTCGTATCATATGTTTTGAAGCTTGTTATTCAAGAATTTCCAGTTGTTGATGACTCATCATTTTTTCCAGCTGGAGGGCGTAGCCGAACCCGCACCGCAGCCCGTCAGGGCGAGGAGCGGAAGTCGGGGCCCCTCCTCAAAAAACGCTCAAACAAAATCAAAGAATAAGGGACTGGACTTTCTGGAATGCCTCCGGACAATGGAACTTAGGGGTCCATTCGGGGAAATCCTTCTTCCTCCTGTAGCTTTGTCTACTTTTGAAGTCTGTTTCTCCGGTTCTCGCTTGAACGTCTTACCCGCTGGCTGTTCCCTTCGGCAACCCATGCCGGACGTAGCAGCGTCCGGGGCAGCTCATGGCCCGAAGTGTGTTCTCATATGCGAGGGTGACTGATCGGCGAGCACGCCGGAGGCATCCCGGAGCGTCTATTCCCCGAATCCCTACAGAAAGGAGGGGACACCCCGTGAAACTGTTTGTCGGTATTGACGTCAGTGCGCGCTGGCTCGAAGCCTGCTTCTTGAACCCAGACGGCGATACGTTGGAGACGTTCAAGGTCGCCAACACCTTGCAGGGTGCATCGGTTTTGCGCGACCGCATCGTTCAAGCTGCGGACAAGCTCCCTGCTTCCGAGATCCACATCGGCCTGGAGGCCACCTCCGTCTACAGTTGGCATCCGGCGATGTACCTGTCTGAGGATGTGTCACTCAAACAACGCAACGCCAAGGTGTTTACGATGAACCCCAAGCTCATTCACAAGTTTCGGGAAGCCTATGCCGACCTGGACAAGACCGACCGTATCGACGCCTGGATCATTGCCGACCGCTTGCGTTTCGGCAGATTGACGATGACCGTCGTCATGCAGGAGCAATACATTGCGCTCCAACGTCTGACACGGATGCGATACCATTTGGTCCACAACCTGACACGCGAAAAGCAGTACTTCTTGCAAAACCTGTTTTTCAAGTGCAACGCTTTTCGCGATGAGGTCGCAAGCTCCGTGTTTGGACATGCCATTATGGAGATGCTCTCGGAGAAGTACAGCCTCGATGAGATCGCCAACATGGATGTGGCTGTTTTGGCCGACTACCTCAAAGAGAAAGGAAAAAACCGTTTCCCCGATCCCGAGCATGTGGCCCGGTGCATTCAGAAAGCCGCACGGGCATCTTACCGCCTGTCCAAGGTGGTTGAAGACTCGATTGACATCGTGCTCGGCACATCGATTCAATCCATCCGGAGCATCCAGGCACAGATCAAGGAACTGGACAAGGCCATCGGACGGATCCTGGAAGGCATCCCTGGCGCGAAAATTTTACGCTCCATTCCAGGGATCGATTTGGTTTATGCTGCCGGCATTCTCGCCGAGATCGGCAACATTGACCGTTTTGACAACCAAGCCGCCGTGGCCAAGTATGCCGGTCTCGTCTGGAGCAGAAAACAATCCGGCACATTTGAAGCGCAAGAAACCAAGCGCATTCGTTCCGGTAACCGATTCTTGCGGTATTACCTGGTTGAAGCTGCCAACTCGGTGAAAAACTGCGATCCGGAATTCGGAGCCTACTACCGGAAAAAGTATAACGAAGTGACGTTGCATCAACATAAACGCGCCCTCGTCTTAACCGCAAGAAAACTTGTGCGTCTGGTCGATGTGCTGCTACGCAACGACCAACTCTACACGCCTCGAAGGAAGGTGAACATCGCGAAGGATTAATCCCTCCTTTGCCAAAGTCCTTCAGCATTCCCAGTAAAAATCTGGAAAATCCCCTGATTTTTTGCTGGGTCTAGTTTGCTATTGCCATTTTTCGTGACTCATAGCTTTTTTTCAAAGAAAAATTTCCAGTTACCGCAAATCAGGGACTTGACATCTTACCGCTGGACTTCATTTCTCGTCTTCTTTTTTCGCATAACCAATCGTTTTCAGAAATGTTTCCTCATCCATCAAGGGGATGCCCAGCTCCTTGGCACGTTGCAGTTTTGAGCCGGCCTGCTCGCCGTAGATCACCCAATCCGTCTTGCGGCTGACCGAACCGCTCACCTTCCCTCCCAACGACTCGATGAGACGGGTCGCTTCCTGACGCGTCAGCGAGGAAAGCGTACCGGTCAGGACGACCGTCTTGCCGGCCAGCGGACTCTCTTCGGCGCTGGGCCGAACTGCCTGCGGTTGCCGCATGTTGACACCGGCCGCGCGCAATTTTTCCAGCATTTCCTGGACACTGGGCTGCGAGAAATAGGAACAAATGCTTTGCGCAATCTTGGGGCCGATCTCCTCGAGCGCGAGCAGCTCCTCCTCACTGGCCTGCTGCAGCCGCTCCATCGTGCCGAAATGCTCGGCCAAAG
>LZRT01000005.1 GCA_002159075.1 Bacillus thermozeamaize | reverse complement strand
AGAAATTAAGAACCGCCCTGATCGAATCTGCCCGAGCAGCTGCCCGTTGCAAAGACACGTATCTTTCCAGCTTGTATCATCGCATCGCTGCCCGAAGGGGCGCCAATCGAGCGGCAGTAGCGGTGGCTCATCGAATTTTGACGATTTGTTACCATCTCCTCAAGAACAAGCAAATCTATATTGAGCTTGGTCCTCATTATTACGAAGAGCGCAAGCGAACTCATGTGGCAAGGCAAGCCATTCGCAAGTTGGAAATCCTGGGTTACAAGGTTGTCGTGGAGGAAATGGACCAAACTGCATAGACCAAATTACCATATTATTCCTCTAAAGTAGTGACGATGTCCGGGTACCACCTTTTTTGTGCTTCTAAGCTACTTTAATTTTCGGGATAGAGATTTTTCGGGTTAAAGAGGTTTCAACCCACGCCCACGCACGGTGGGCGACGCCCCCCCTGTAGCAGATCCTTTTGAGCGAATTTGTTTCAACCCACGCCCACGCACGGTGGGCGACCTTCCGAGGATGTGGAAGGATTACCTGACGAGGTGTTTCAACCCACGCCCACGCACGGTGGGCGACCTTACCTGTTGGGCCGCACCGACGACCCCGATCCCGTTTCAACCCACGCCCACGCACGGTGGGCGACGAAAACATCGGCGGAAGCCGTGGCAACATGCCGGGGTTTCAACCCACGCCCACGCACGGTGGGCGACTCGCGCTCGATCTCCTGCATGGAGATGGTTGCCATGTTTCAACCCACGCCCACGCACGGTGGGCGACCTGAACGAATTGATCATGATTCCAGAAGTGGAAAAAGTTTCAACCCACGCCCACGCACGGTGGGCGACTTCCAGACGCATGTCCATTATCACCTCAATCATAAGTTTCAACCCACGCCCACGCACGGTGGGCGACTCCAGACGCATGTCCATTATCACCTCAATCATAAGTTTCAACCCACGCCCACGCACGGTGGGCGACATCACCTGGCCGCCAGCTGACCAGGTTCGGGAATCGTTTCAACCCACGCCCACGCACGGTGGGCGACGCAGCTTTACCGGGAGGTTTTTGCTGGTGGTTGATGTTTCAACCCACGCCCACGCACGGTGGGCGACCAGGTCCACATGTATTCCTCAGCAAACGGTTTCGGTTTCAACCCACGCCCACGCACGGTGGGCGACTTTTTCGAGGCGTTTGCGTTCCTTCGAGTCGCAGGGTTTCAACCCACGCCCACGCACGGTGGGCGACGGAGCATCTGAGTCCGCCTGTCCCTCCTGCCGATGTTTCAACCCACGCCCACGCACGGTGGGCGACCCGAAAGAGTACATGCCCAAGATCGAAGCGCTGAAGTTTCAACCCACGCCCACGCACGGTGGGCGACACATTTGCACGATCACATTGGAACCAGTCTGAAAAGTTTCAACCCACGCCCACGCACGGTGGGCGACATAAGGTCAGTGTTGTTTATTACTCTGAGTCCCGGTTTCAACCCACGCCCACGCACGGTGGGCGACTCCCCGGAAAAAGTCTCCCTCTTCGCGCGGATCAGTTTCAACCCACGCCCACGCACGGTGGGCGACCGGTTTTCAGCTTTTATGCTTGGTTCGATGCGAATGTTTCAACCCACGCCCACGCACGGTGGGCGACGACGTGAGCCGGCTGCGGGCCACCGGTGGCAACAGTTTCAACCCACGCCCACGCACGGTGGGCGACTATTGCCGGTCTGGCCATGCACCGTGCTCCAAAAGGTTTCAACCCACGCCCACGCACGGTGGGCGACAGCCACCGGCGGCGAGCCGGTGGCTGCGGAATGAGTTTCAACCCACGCCCACGCACGGTGGGCGACCGTCCAGCGACATCTATGACATGGCGCTGGATGAAGTTTCAACCCACGCCCACGCACGGTGGGCGACTGGATCAATTCTATTCTGTTATTTCCATTCTTAGGGTTTCAACCCACGCCCACGCACGGTGGGCGACGACGCGAGCGGTTTCCGTTATGTCCGGTACATCAGTGTTTCAACCCACGCCCACGCACGGTGGGCGACCCTATGATGAGTACGCCATCAGGCGCGAAACGATGTTTCAACCCACGCCCACGCACGGTGGGCGACATCGTAACCGAAGTAGGCCGCGATCGTTGAGATGAGTTTCAACCCACGCCCACGCACGGTGGGCGACTACAACCGCTATGCCTTTGGCGGCGGCCGCCTGGTGTTTCAACCCACGCCCACGCACGGTGGGCGACTTGAGCGGAGGCATGTTTCCGAACTCATCAAGCAGGTTTCAACCCACGCCCACGCACGGTGTATAGTGGCACACGATGTCAAGACAATTTTTCTGAGAATTTTAAGGGGTGAAATCTTTCACATAATAATTTCTCTCTGTCGTTCGATGGATTTTCTGAAAACCAAATATGGAATTACATGGCGACTC
>LZRT01000004.1 GCA_002159075.1 Bacillus thermozeamaize | reverse complement strand
TTGTGTTATCATGGGAGTGAGCCATCGGTAATTCCTCCTGTTATGAAGGTTTTCGTCGACTTAATCATAACGGAATTACCATGGCTTTTGTTTATTTCTTTTGTTGCATTTGATTTTACAATGAACCAAAATATTACTTTAAAAAAGGGTTTCTCGTCAAGCAGCCTCAGAGACTATGATAAAACAAAAAAAGGAAAAAGGTGCCGCACCTGCCGAAAAAAATTCATTCTCAAGCCTTCATTGCCCTTACCGGACATGATATAGTATGAGGTGGATGATTGTTGGAGCGAACACACGCAGAAGGGGGAACACCATCTTGAAACTTCAAAAGTGGTTGTACAAAGCATCCGTTTGGTGCATGGCTGGGGCACTTGCATTGACGATGTCGGCAACCTCTGCGCAAGCTGAGACCAATGAATTGTGGACCAAAGCCGCACAAAAGGCCCTCGCAGAGGCCAATAAGGTAGAGCCGGAACAGGTGAAGATCTCCGAATGGACCGTGGTGCCCAATGACACCACAGCCCTTGAACAGGAGGCCCGGGACAAACAATCCCAAAAGCAGGCTGATCTTCAGGCCAAGCGGCAAGAACTGCGTGAGGCCGAACTGAAACTGCAATCGGTGCAAAACGAGTTGACCAGCATCCAGCAAGCCACCCTTAGCCAGGAGAGCAAAGCCCTGCTCACGGAAACCTACTCCAAACAACTGGATGAAGCCAAAAAGGCTGTCGAATCCTTGCAAAAAGAGATTGAAAGCCTGGAAAACGAACTGAGCAAGCCGGCGGAAACACCGGACTATCCGAAAGAAATCGCCTATGCCGTCGCTTCGATCAAACATTTCAGCTATACGCTGCATAAGCTGGTCTATGTGGATCCTTCCAACGGCAAAGTGATTCCGGAAGCGCAAGCCAACAGTTATCAGGCGGTCAAAGAGATCAATAAGCAAGTCAAAAATCCCGACGCAGGCTGGAAGGACTCCTCGCTCAATAACGGCATGGCCGTCACCTATCTTCTCATCTTCCTGATCGCCTCGTATCTCCTGCTTTTCCGCACGGAACGGCACAGCCGCCAGTCCGAGGCGCTCATCCGCGCACGGGGCGGCGTCCACAGCAATACGTTCACGGCGTGAAGGCCGCAACTTAAACATCGACGTAAAGACGCCAACATGAAAAGGGCCACCCCCAGTGGGGCGCCCTTTTTATTATTGTCTCCCGGGAATGAAGGTTTCACTTTTTCAAACGATGGTTCATGCAGTACAATAGAAAAACGGATACCGTTTCGATTGGGTATGATCAAACAGATGACAGGAGGTTCACCTGATGCTGTACATCAATGGAGAGTGGATCAGCACCTCAAAAACCTATCCGGTCACCAATCCGGCTACCGGACAACCAATCGCCGAAGTAGCGGACGGCCAACAAGCGGACGCCGCCAAAGCGATTGATGCCGCGTCTGAAGCCTTCCGCTCTTGGTCGAAACTGACCGCATACCAGCGTTCGCAATACCTCTACCGCGCCTGGGAAATCATGATGAAGAAAAAGGAACATCTGGCCCGCACCATGACAGAAGAACAAGGGAAGCCGCTTCGGGCAGCCCGCAATGAAGTGCAATATGCAGCCGATTTCCTGCTCTGGTACGCGGAAGAGGCCAAGCGGGTCTATGGCGAATGGATCCCTGCGCCGCGGGCCGATCAGCGCTTTTTGGCGATCCGCCAGCCCGTTGGCGTCGTAGCCGGGATCACGCCGTGGAATTACCCGATCTCGATGATCACCCGGAAAGTGGCGCCCGCGCTGGCAGCCGGCTGCACCTTCATTTTGAAACCGGCCGAACAAACGCCGCTTTGCGCCATCGAAACCTTTAAAGTATTCGAAGAAGCAGGCATCCCGGCGGGCGTCGTCAACCTCGTGCCGACCAGCAACCCGGTGCCTATCGGCGAGGAATTCCTGAACAACCCGAAAGTGAAAAAATTGACCTTTACCGGCTCGACCGAAGTGGGCAAAATGCTCGCTGAAAAAGCTGCCCGGCAAATGAAGCGGGTGTCGATGGAGTTGGGCGGGCACGCGCCGTTTATCGTCTTTGAGGATGTCGATCCGGTTCACGCCGCCAAAGGCGTTTCGCTGGTCAAGATGCTCAACACCGGTCAAGCCTGTATCAGCCCCAACCGGATCTTTGTCCATAAATCCATCGTCGAACCCTTTACCGAAGCGCTTGTCGCCAGCATCCGGAAGATGAAGGTGGGCAATGGACTGGATGAGGAGACCCGCATCGGCCCCCTGATCGACGAAGCGGCGCTGGCCAAAATGACCCGTCAGGTGGAGGACGCGGTAAGCAAGGGAGCCCATCTGGCATTGGGCGGTAAGCGATTGACGGAAGGCGGACTGGAGCGCGGCCATTTCTTTGCCCCGACCGTCCTGACCGGGGTGACGCCAGAGATGCTGATATACCGGGAAGAGACGTTTGGCCCCATCGCGCCGGTCATCGTCTTCGAGGATGAAGAGCAAGTGCTTCAGATGGCCAACGACACGCACTACGGCCTGGCCGCCTATGTCTACACCCGAGATCTGAGCCGGGCGATGCGGATGTTTGAGGGCCTGAACTTCGGCATCATCGGCATCAATGACATCAACCCGACCGCTGCCGCCGCGCCATTTGGCGGAATGAAAGAAAGCGGCCTGGGCCGGGAAGGCGGCAAAGAGGGAATTGAAGAATACCTTGAGACGAAACTGGGCGGATTTTCCATCTAGTCGGCATATGGTCATCTTCAAATGAATCATTTAATCATTTTGCCGGGGGTGCGTTTTGCGGCCTTCATCACGCAAAACGGCACCCCCTATCCGTCCCATCTATCCCTGCTCACACCCTCCTCTGCATATCACCGCTTGCATAAAACCGTTTGCCTGCCCACAGGCCGGACTTTTTCAAGCCTCCTCTCCGAACCGCATCTGCCCGCTTTTTTCCCTCACGTAGGCATCGTTATAATGGGCCATCATGTCATCACCCGGCAGGCAGCTGTCCAAGGGCACGACATGATTCAGGCCTCTTCCCCGCAAAAACACTTCCCTGTGATCCAAATACCCCACAACGTCTGTCTGATCCGGTCCGTTCCAAGATTCAATGTCCAAGATCGTCATCCCGTTGTCCCCGGCAATAAATTGGGTGGCCAAGCCGCTTCCCGCCGGTTTCACAACGATATCCCCTGGTTTCAGGGACGCGTTGCCGTGATTGGTCCGCAAGATCCCGGTTCCCTCCAAAACCACGTACATCTCATCGACATCCGAATGATGATGAAGCCGGTTGCCTGAAGCATGGGGAGCCAAACGGTATACTTGCGAAAAAAGCCGGTCCGATCCGAGCACTCCCGTCAGCCAGGTAAATGCTCCGCCGCCTTTCGTCTTACTCGTGCGTTCCAACAATGGGGTGCCGGCATCCGTTACGTTGACAACGGGGGCGATCCATCTTTCCTGGATGCGATCCACCGTTTCCCCTTGCAAAAACCGTTCCACCTCCTCCAAAACCGGATCCTCCGCGTTTTCAGCCGCATCCAGCACTCCCACTCCTCCAAAATAGATGGACATCATGCGGATCACGTATTCCAAAGCCGCAGGGCTACAGGAGCGGATGATGCCGATCACCGGCCGCTGCTTTTGAACGAGGGCATCTGTCAGCCCGCCCAACGTCTGCCGCACCCACAAGTGAAGCGAAAACCACTGAGTACGCGGATTGCCCGGGGGCAGATCCAATTGCCCCGCCTTATTTCTCCCTGCCTTCCGCAAGAATAATTCCCACGCCAAGTCAAAGCGGATGATCTCCGCCTCATATCTGTTTTCTAAAATTTCAAATAATGAATCTTGGGGCGCGTTTCTGGCAATGAACAATAATGGCTTCATCTTTCGGACCCCCCTTTTCAGCGTGATATGGACTAGCAATCTCATCCATTTTAGCATCAATCATCCGCTTTGGCATCCATCCTCCTCACCATGATATCCGCTCGGAAAGATCCGCCCTATTTCAGATCAAGACGGAGGGATACACGCCAAACGTGTATCCCTCCGTTTGCGCTTACCTAGAAGCACGCGATAAACTCCGCAAATAGATATTCCTCGTCAGCAGAAAATACACCAGTTGCAACAAGAAAAACACGGAAAAGATGGTCAACCCTGACATCCACAGCGTTCCCCAGCCGTCCATCGATCCACCCAGGATCATCAAGAGGTTCCCTATGGCCTTATAGGCAAACACGGCATGGACCACGCCAACAAAAAAGGGGATGAAGAACAGGAGCGCCACTTGAGACGTGACCACCCGCTTCAATTCTTTGCCTGTCATGCCCAACCGGTTCAGCATCCGGTACTGGCTGGTGTCATCCGGCAGTTCGGTGATCAATTTGAAATAAATCAGGCTGCCTCCGGCGATGAAAAAGAGCAGGCTGACAAAAGCGCCGATAAACAGCGTCAAGGCGTTGGCTTGCTTGCTAGACAGATAGAACTGAACGCCTGATGCGAAATGGTCACGCTTATCTTCCGGAATCTGCGCCAAGATTTTATCGATCGTCGGCTGGGCCGTTTGCCAATTTTTCAGTTCATAGGCATAGACGGCGTATTTCTCCTGTTCAGGAATCACCTGCATCCAGCGCTGGTAATCCGCATCGGAGAGGATTAAAAAGAAGCCGGCCCCGCGCCGGCCGAGTTCCGGAATGGTCAACAGCGGAACCCCAATCCGCTGGACCAGCCGGAAGGTGGCGCGCTCGCCCATGATCTGCGTGGTCAGCTGTTTCTCCCCTTGATCGAACGTGAGATAATCGGGCAGCACATAGCCTGCCTCTCCCGGTTTCAGCACCAATGGGACAAGTTCTGGCCTGTTGGCCGCCAGCCGGTTGTAATCCGAATTGGACATGACCGACAACTCCACATCCACCGATTTGCCGGACCACATATTGTCCGCCATGGTATTCTTGAGCCTCGCCGGAACGGCAAAGATCACCTGTTTTGTCTCGTAGGCCACCTCCGCCCCGTCCTCCTGCAGGATGGCTTTCACCTTCTCGGGGCGAATCACCTGATGGCTGCCTGCCCCTTTCTCAACAAAACTGAAGGTTTGAGGATACATTCCACGGTGCTGCCGTTCAATATCCTGATACGTAATGTACACCGCGCCCGTGGCGGTCAAAACCACCGCGTTGATGATCGACACCAGAAACAGGACACGCGCGTTGTCCCGCAACTTGAAGATCAGCTGGGAGATCGTGACGAGGCGCGGGCCCTGGTACGCAACATGGCGGTTTTTCCGCAGCCACCGGAAAAAAGCCACGCTGGCCTGGGTGTAGAGAAAATAGGTGCCCACCGTGGTCAAGATGACAATCGGCAGCACCAGGACAAGGGCGCTCATCAGCGTCACCGTGTACGCCATCGTATACCCGGCTCCGATGCAGAGCACCGCCACCAGCACGAGCCAGACGGAAAAAGCAGGCAGCGGGCGCATTTTGCGGGATTCCTTGAGCAGCTCCACCACTTCCTGCCGGCGGATGCGAAACAGCATCACCAGCGTGATCAGCTGGTACAGAATGAAATACCCTGCCGCTGTCAAGATCATCGCCTTTGGCACCAACTGAAAGCGCAGCGGGGCTTCCACATCCAGCAATTCCGTCATCCCCATCAAAAACAACTTCAAAAACAGCGTTCCCAGTGCCAAGCCGGCGAGAATGGCCACCGTCGAAACCAGCGTGTTTTCGTAATAAATCAGTTTCTGCAGCTGCCTGCGGGTCATGCCGAACAGCGTCAGGAGGCCGAATTCTTTTTTCCGCGAACGAATAAACGCCTCATTGGAATACAGGACAAAGAAAAACGAAAAAACCAGGATCACGACCTCGGCCGCCACCATCCCCTGCTGCACCAAAGCTCGGCCGCGGATTTTGCCGGCAATCACGTCCGGATGCAAGATAAAGGAGGCATACAGGTAAAAGACCGTCACGGCGAACACGCTGCTGAGAAAATAGGTGAGGTACCGTTGCCAATGTCCCTGGACGTTTTTAAGGGCGAACCGGCGAAAGGTCATCGAAGTTCCCCCCTAGCAGGCTCAGGACATCCAGAATCTGCTGGAAAAAAGCCTGGCGGTTGGTTCCCCGGCGGATTTCCGAAAAAAACTGCCCATCCTTGATGAATACAATCCGCTGGCAATAGCTGGCCGCAAAAGGATCGTGCGTCACCAGCAGGATGGTGGCCCCCTGTTCCTCGTTAAGCTGTTGCAGTGACGTCATGACTGCCCGGGCCGACTTGGAATCCAGGTTTCCCGTCGGCTCATCGGCCAGGATGATGGCCGGCTTGTGGATAACGGCACGGGCGCAGGCGGCCCGCTGCTGCTGGCCACCCGACACTTCGTAGGTCCGCTTGTCAAGGATATCGGTGATGCCCAGCAATTCGGCTATCTCGTTTACCCGTTCCTCCATCTCGCGAAAACTTTTTCTCTCCAGCACCAGCGGCAGGAGGATGTTTTCGCGGATCGTCAACGTGTCCAGCAGGTGAAAATCCTGGAACACAAACCCCAACCGGCGTCGCCGGAACAAGGCCAGTTCATGATCCTTCAGCATTTTGGGGTTGACCCCTTCGATCCAGATTTCTCCGGACGTGGGCGAGTCGATGGTGGCCAACAGGTTCAGCAACGTGGTTTTGCCGCTCCCGGAAGGCCCCATCACGCCGACAAATTCCCCCGCATCCACCTCCAGATCAAACTGGTTCAACGCCCGGTGAAACACTTTTCCTTTTTCGGCATGGTACACTTTGGTCAGCTTGTAGGCCGTCAGTACCTTCAACGCCTCTCATCCTTTCCACTGCGCCATCATCTGTTCCTGCACATGATGATACAGGGATCAGCCGCATGCTGCGATCGATTTGGCTTACAAATCAAGGGGGTCTTCTTACAAATTTGTCACCTGAGGGCCCCCTGGTGCAGGGTTGTGGATGAAAAGCGCACCGTGAAAGTGGTTCCCCGCCCGACTTCTGACTGCACAGTGATGTCATGTCCCAGCCGCCGGCACACCTGTTTGGCCAGGTACAGCCCCATCCCGGTGGATTGGCGGGTCAGCCGGCCGTTTTCTCCGGTGAAAAAAGGCTCAAAGATGCGTCCAAGGTCCTGTTCCGGGATTCCGATCCCCTCATCCGTCACCTGCACTTCCACCCCGTCCGGCATCTGCCGGACAGCAATCGTCACCGTTTTCCGGGCCATCTCGCCAGCCATATCGTCCTGTTCCACAGCCAGCCGCGAATACTTGATGGCATTGTGAATCAACTGCTGAAAGACAAAGCGGATCCATTTCGGATCCGTCTCCACGAACACTTCATCCTGCTCGGCAATCAGCCTGGGATAGAGACGGTGGCGGATCCACAACGTCCGTTCCTCGTTGATCACACTGCGCAACAGACCCAGCAATTCCACCCGCCGGGGGAGCAAATCCCAGGAAAATTTCTCGAGGCGGGCCAGATGAAGCATCATCTCCAGCCCGCGGGCCAGACGTTCATATTCCTTTTCCACGTTGTCAAACAATTCCCGGTACATCTCCTGCGAATGGGCATGCTGCGCCTGCTGCACCAGCAGATAAAGGACAGAAACCGGCGTTTTCATGTAATGCGCCCACTGGTTCATCAAATCCAGATGAAGCTGCTGCCGCTCCTGAAGGCGCGACAGCTCTGCCTTGTACAACTGATAATGCCGCTCGAGCAGGTTTTGAAAGACGATCTGTTCACGCGTGATTGGCCGCCCCAGATGAACCGCGAGATCAAGAGCAGGTTGCTGGAAAGCCTCTTCCACCCGCTTCCGGAAGGGACGCTGCCGCAAGTAATCGACCGTACAAAAGAGCAGGAGAAAAAAGGTGGAAAGCAGGAAGAGATAGAGGATGTTTCCCATGCCCAACGAACGGTCCTGCTGACGCATCGCCAGTTCCACAACCAACACGATCAGGAACAAATGGAAATAATACAGTCCGGCAAAAGCGAGCCGATCCCGAAGGTAAGAACGAAACATCATGCTTCCCCCTGCCAAGTCACCCGCAGTCTGTAGCCCTGCCCGCGCACCGTCTCGATGGCATCGGCAATCCCAAGTTCCGCCAGTTTCTTCCGCAACCGGGTCACATTCACCGTCAGCGTGTTATCATCCACAAAATCCGTCTCATCCCACAGCGCCTCCAAAAGCTCCTCTCGCGTCACCACGCTTTCCGCCTGCCTGATCAGGCAGTCCAGCAAACGGCACTCTTTCGGTGTGAGGGGAACTTTTCGGTCCTTCCAGGAAATCTCCTGTCTGTCTCGGTGGATGTATAATCCCGCCAGTTCCTGGACATCTGACAACGGGCGTGAGCCCGCATATTCCCCGTAAGCTCTCCGCAGCACCCCCTTGACCTTGGCAAGGAGCACTTCCAAATGAAAGGGTTTGGTGATGTAATCATCCCCGCCGCATTCAATCGCCAATACCTGGTTCATCTCATCCGACCGGGCCGAGAGGTAGATAATCGGAACGTGGGAGACCGCGCGGATCTGACGGCACCAGTAAAACCCGTCATAATACGGAAGATTGATATCCAGGAGCACCAGATCGGGCTTGACATCGAGAAACTCCCGCCGGAGATCTTGGAAATCCCGGGCGCACAAGGCCCGGTACCCGTAACGCTGAAGGTGTTCCTGCAGAATCGTGGCAATGGATACATCGTCCTCCACAATCAGAATGGTGTACATAGGAAACCACCTTTCATCATCCGTCCCCACTACCCATCCGTCCGGCAGCCAAGCCATCATGATGTCGCCCGGCCAATCCGTCCTGTCCATATCATCCAGACGAACATCACTTCTTGAATGTTTCATTCCGCGTATCCATCCAACATGCCATCCCATGCCGTTCGCCGTTCAATGGATCCCCTTCATCGAAAGGGATACCCGTCCCCTTTTCAGATCCACTTGAATGACGCGCACCCGGACAATATCGCCAATCACCACCACATCCAGCGGATGACGGACATAATGATCGGCCAATTCCGAGATATGGATCAGGCCATCCTGCTCCAGGCCAATGTCGACAAAGGCCCCGAAGTCCACCACGTTTCGCACCGTTCCCTGCAAGATCATCCCGGGCTTCAGTTCCTCCATGCGCATCACGTCAGTGCGAAACAGAGGCGGCGGCAATTCCTCCCTCGGATCACGCCCCGGCTGTTTGAGCGCAGACACAATGTCCCGCAAGGTGGGTACGCCAACCCCCAGCTCTTTCGCCTTGGCCGGCACATCCATTTCCTCCAGCTTTTGCCGGAGCATACGCCGTCCCTCTTTATCTCTCAACACCTCCGGGGAGAAGCCTAACTGTTCCAGCAGCTTCACCGCCACTTGGGTTGACTCGGGATGAATGGGCGTATTGTCCAACGGCATCTCGCCATCCGGAATGCGCAAAAAACCGGCCGCCTGCTCGAAGGTTTTGGGACCGAGACGGGGCACCTGCAGCAGTTGCTCGCGGCGGGTAAACTTTCCTTCCCGTTCCCGCCAAGCCACAATTTCCCGGGCGACAGCCTTTGTCAGGCCGGCAACATACGACAAAAGGGACACCGAGGCGGTGTTCAGATCTACCCCCACCGTATTGACGGCCGATTCGACGACAAAGGTCAGCCGCTCCTCCAGGCGCTTTTGCGACACATCATGCTGGTATTGGCCCACGCCGATGGATTTCGGATCGATTTTCACCAGTTCTGCCAGCGGATCCTGCAGACGGCGGGCGATGGAAATGGCGCTGCGTTCCGATACATCCAGGCCGGGGAACTCCTCAACCGCCAAAGGAGAGGCGGAATACACGCTGGCTCCCGCCTCCGAGACCACCGTATACACGACCTGGCGCGAACATTCCGGAAGCAATGAAGCCACAAACCATTCCGTCTCCCTTGAAGCGGTCCCGTTGCCGATGGCAATCACATCCACCGCGTGACGGCGGATCAATGTCAAAAAAACCTCCTTTGCCTCTTCCAGCCGGCGATGGGGCGGGTTCGGATAGGCCACCGCGATATCCAGCACTTTGCCTGTCTCATCGACGACGGCCAGCTTGCAGCCGGTTCGATAGGCGGGATCCACGCCAAGCACAACCTTTCCCCGCACAGGCGGCTGGAGCAGGAGATGACGGAGATTTTCGCCAAAAATCCGAATCGCCTGTTCTTCCGCCTTTTCGGTGAGCATGGCGCGAATTTCCCGTTCCACGGCGGGCGCAATCAAGCGCTTATAGGCGTCATGAATGGCGGCGGCGAGTAAGGAGCGGGCCTCGGATGATGCGCCTGCAGCAGCCATCTTCGCCAGATTCCGCTTTTCCAGAGACTGCAGCACCTCTTCGCCGGGAACTTCAATCGATACCTTTAACATCCCTTCCCGCTCTCCCCGGTTGATGGCCAGAATCCGGTGAGGGGGGATTTTCTGCACGGCCTCCTGATAATCATAGTAGTCCTCATAAACCGACTCTCTGTCCGGTTCTGCCGCGCGGCAGACCAAAACGCCCCGTTTCCACGTCCACTCCCGTACCCACTTCCGGTTTTCCGCGTCGTCAGATACCATCTCGGCGATGATATCCAGCGCTCCCTTCAGGGCTTCATCCGGCGTATGCACCGCTTTTTCCACAGAGAGGTACTGGGCAGCCACAGCCAGAAGATCTCCCGTACCATCCTTGATCAGCCATTCCGCCAAAGGAGCGAGCCCCTTCTCCCGAGCTGCAGCGGCTCGCGTCTTCCGCTTCGGACGGTACGGCCGGTACAAATCTTCCAGTTCCGTCACGCTTGCGGCCCGTTGAATCGCCGCGGCCAGCTCCGGCGTCATCTTTCCCTGTTCATCAATCAGCCGGAAAATCTCTTCCCGGCGTGCATGCAGATTCCGCAAACCTTGGTACCGTTCCTGGATCATCCTGATCTGCTGTTCATCCAACTCACCCGTCATTTCCTTTCGATACCGGGCGATAAAGGGAATTGTATTCCCACTGTCCAGCAGTTGTATGGTTTTCTCTACCTGGGTTTTGCGCAACCCCAGTTCTTCGGCTATCTGGAAAGCAAAATCTGGTGCAGCCATCGGTGTGCCCTCCGTTTCCACGCCCATTTTAACATAAGGCACATCAGTCCGGAGATGCCCACCCGCTCCAGGAACCTTCCAAAAACGGCAAAATCGATCCAAAAACGGATGGACAGAATAGACTGACTGGTCTACCATGTTAGAAGTTAGAATAATTAGGATAGAACGATGATAGAAATGGGGGAAATCATGAAGCCATCCCATATCCTCGCCCTCGATCAAGGCACCAGCAGTTCCCGCGCCATTCTCTTTGACCGGTCGGGACGGATGATCGGCATGGCACAGAAGGAAATCCGCCTGTCCTATCCGCGGCCTGGCTGGGTGGAACAGGACCCGATGGAAATTTGGGGCACCCAAATCAGCGTCGCCAATGAAGTTCTGGAAACCACTGGCGTTCGCCCGCAAGAGCTGGCCGCCATCGGCATCACCAATCAACGCGAGACCACCATCGTCTGGAACCGACACACCGGCAAGCCGATCTGCCCGGCCATCGTCTGGCAGGATCGCAGAACAGCCGAAATCTGTGAGACATACAAAGCACAGGGATGGGAGCCTGCCATCCGCCAGCGAACCGGCCTGGTTCTGGACGCCTATTTTTCGGCGACCAAGCTGAAATGGATCCTGGATCATGTGGAAGGGGCTCGGGAGAAAGCCGAAAACGGCGATCTGCTCTTCGGGACCGTTGATGCCTGGCTGATCTGGAACCTCACGCGCGGCCAAATCCATGCCACCGATCCTTCCAACGCCTCGCGGACGCTACTCTATAACATTCACGAAAAGCAATGGGACGACACGCTCTGCCAACTTTTCGGCATCCCCATGTCGATGCTGCCAGAAGTCAGGCAGTCCAGTGAGATCTACGGCTTGGCCGATGTCCAGCTGTTCGGAGGCGCGGCCATCCCGATTGCCGGAGTGGCAGGGGATCAGCAGGCTGCGCTCTTCGGACAAACCTGCTTCGAACCCGGAATGGCCAAAAACACCTACGGCACCGGTTGCTTTCTGCTGATGAACACAGGAGAAAAAGCCGTCTCCTCCCATTCGGGGCTCCTGACCACCATCGCCTGGACGATCGGCGGCAAAACCACCTATGCCCTGGAAGGCAGCGTGTTCATCGCCGGTGCGGCCATCCAATGGTTGCGGGATGGCCTGCGCTTGTTCAACCGGGCGGCTGACTCGGAAGTAGCTGCAAGAAAAGTTCCGGATGCCGACGGCGTCTATGTGGTGCCCGCCTTTTCCGGGCTGGGCGCTCCATACTGGGACATGTACGCCCGCGGCGCCATCTTCGGGCTGACGGGACGGACGACCAGGGAACACATCATCCGGGCCACCCTGGAATCCCTGGCCTACCAGACAAAAGATGTCCTGGATGCGATGGAAAGGGACGCGCGGATCAGGCTGCAGTCGCTGCGGGTTGACGGAGGCGCGGTGAAAAATGAGCTGTTGGTGCAGTTTCAAGCCGATCTGCTTGGCGTGCGCGTCCTCCGGCCCGTGATCACCGAAACCACGGCGCTTGGCGCCGCCTACCTGGCAGGCCTGTCCTCGGGATTCTGGACGATGGACGACATCACAGACAGGCATCAAATCGACATCATTTTCGAGCCCCAAATGGATGAACCGACCAGAGCCTCCCTGTACCGCGGATGGCAAAAAGCGGTCAAGCGTACATTGGGGTGGGCCGCCGAAAACTGATCCACGCCGAAACCTGATTCAAGCGAAAAAAATCCGCGCTCCGCCTCGACGAGAAGCGCGTTTCCCGGGAAATGAAAAAGGATTTTGGCTTTTCGTGTCACATTTGCAATAACCTGGACATGAAAGCCCACAGGCTTCAGACACGGGAGATGGTCAGGTCAATCCCCTCGAGTTCGGGAAAAACATTTTGCATTGTTCCAACTTTAAAGATTGATCATCTGTGGTAGAATACTTCTGAATCCGACCTGAAAGAAGCAACCTGAAAGGGTGATGTGAAAATGTCTCTTCTGCATGACATTCTGGAATTCAACCGGAGCTTCGTCGAAAATCGGGAGTACGAAGGCCTGCGGACGACAAAATTCCCGAACAAGAAAATGGTCATTCTTACCTGCATGGATACCCGCCTGATCGAACTGTTGCCGCGGGCGATGAACCTTCGCAACGGGGACGTCAAGATGATCAAAAACGCGGGCGCCACCGTCTCCCATCCTTTTGGCAGCATCATGCGGAGCATCCTTGTCGCAGTCTATCAATTGAACGCCCGCGAAGTGGCTGTGATTGGCCATCACGACTGTGGGATGATCGGATTGGAAGCAAACACCATAGTGGAAAAGGCGCGGGAAAGCGGGATCCCGGAAGAGACCTTCCAAACCCTGATCCGCGCCGGAATCCCTATCAAACAGTGGCTGACGGGGTTTTCCAGTGTCGAGGAAAACGTCACCCACAGCGTCCAACAGATCAAACAACACCCGCTGTTTCCTTCCCATATCCCGGTTCACGGCCTGGTCATCCACCCCGAAACCGGCAAGCTGGATCTGGTGGTGGACGGATACTCGATGGAATGAAAGGTGCCTGAGATTGAAACCGACAGAATCAAAAAAACGGCAACTCTAAATCAAAGGCGAAAACAACCGGGCAAAGGAATTCCGGAACCGCACCCACCACGGCATCCGGATCAATTCATCCAGCGTGACTTCCCGCGCGTGCCGCAAATCCTGGGAAAACTGGGTGCGCAATACCAGAATGTCTTCGGGGCTGTAAAGCAGCGCGTTGATCTCAAAATTGGTATAGAGGCTGCGAAAATCCAGGTTGGCGGAACCCACCGAGGCCACCAGGTTGTCACAGACCATGATCTTGGCATGCAGGAATCCCCGCTGGTATAAGTAGATTTTGACCCCCGCTTGCAGCAATTCGTAAAAATACGAGGAACTGGCCCAATAGACAAACAGGTGGTCAGGCCGCGCGGGAAAAAGCAGCTTCACCTCAACGCCTCGCAGGGCGGCTGTTTTCAGAGCCATCAGGATGGCATCGTCGGGGATCAGGTAAGGGGTGGTGATGAGCAGCTCCTCTTGTGCCTCATTGATCATGGCAAAATAGGCCTGGGCGATGCTCTCCCATTTCTGGTCAGGCCCGCTCGGCACAATCTGGACGCCGCGCCTGCCCTGAACCTCTGGCAGCGGGAAGTAGGTGGGTTCAAACAAATACTCCTTTGTGGCGGTATACCAATCGATTAAAAAAACCATCTGCAGCGAATGGGCAGCCCCTCCGTGAATCCGCAACTGCGCATCCCGCCAGGCAGAAAACCGCCCTCCCGCCACGTATTCATCGCCAATATTCATGCCGCCCGTATAGGCGATCTCCCCGTCGATGACAACGATTTTCCGGTGATTCCGGTAGTTGATTCGGATCTGGATGAAGGGAATCCGCGTCGGGTAAAACCAGGAAAAAGAAACGTTGGGATGAACCAGCAGCGGCTTGAGAAAGCCACGGTCCAGATAGGCAATACGCCAACATCCGAGCCGATCCAGCAAGATTCGAATCTGCACGCCTTCCCGCGCCTTTTCCAATAACGCATCCCTGAGCAAAAGTCCGGTCGCATCCGGTTTCCAAATAAAAAATTCCAAATGAATGTGGTGCTTGGCTTGCCGAATATCGCGCAGCATCTGCTTCAGCCAGGGTTCACCCGAAAAATACAGTTCCGTCTGGTTTTGGTAGGTCACCGGCTGAAAGCAACTGCGGTAGACAAATTGCTCAAACGCCGCCGACTTGCGAGTGGAATCATAGCTCTTCGCATCCTGCATCGGATTGCTCATGTCAGGAAAAATATTGGCGTCAAACAGCTTTTGATACAGGCGGTTTTTGCGGTAGTTTCTGCCAATCAAGAGATACAGGATCAAACCGATAAGCGGAACAAAAATAATCACAATCAGCCAGGCGGTCGTGGCTACGGGGTTTTTATTGTTGGATATGACGACCACACAAACAGAACCAACGATGAAGAACAACAGGATAGAGAGGAACAATTCCATCTTTTCACCTTTCAAAAAAATCGTTAAAAAGCCACCTTGACTCTATTTTCCCTTGCCTCCGGAAAAACGTCAAGGTGGCCTTCGTCAGGCGATTCAGTTATTCGTTAATCACTTCTTCTGCCTTGCTCCGCATCGAATCGGTGATCGTCACGCCCATCTTTTTCGCAGCCTCGGCATTGATCACCAGTCCCAACTCATCCGGGTATCCGACCGGAATGTCTCCGGGTTTCTTCCCGTTTTTCAGAATGTCGACAGCCATCTTCCCGGTTTTGTAACCCAGTTTTACATAATCCAGACCATAGGAGGCCAGTGCCCCTCTCTTCACGGAGTCCGTCTCGCCGGCAAAAATTGGCACCTTTTTCTCCTCGCCGACCTGAAGGACTGATTCGAGCGCTTGCACGACGGTGTTATCTTTGGGAATGTAGATGGCATCAACGCGTCCCACCAGGGATTCAGCCGCCTGTTTCACTTCCGCGCTGGAGGCCACGGTCACCTCTTCAGACTTCAGGCCAAGCTTTTGCAGCTCTTCCTTGGCGCGCGTCACGTTGACAACCGCGTTCTGTTCCCCGGCATTGTAGATCATTCCCACTGTTTTGATGTCAGGAAACTCTTCCTTGATGAACTTCATCAGGAGAGGAATGGCATCCGGGTGCGTATCGGAGGTCCCGGTGACATTTTTGCCGGGCTTCTCCATGTTGTCCACCAGTTTGGCGCCCAAGGGATCGGTAATGGCCGTAAAGAGAACCGGGATGCCTGCAGGTTCCGCTTCCTTCACCACCGCTTGAGCGGTTGAGGTGGCGATGGCGAGAATCAGATCTTTTTTGTCGGCGACAAATTTCTGTGCGATGGTGGTATTGTTGGTCGGTTCGCCCTGCGCCAGCTTTACCTCGATATCTTCTTTACGAAATCCGTTGTCCAACAGGGCCTGAATAAATCCTTCCCGTGCGGCATCGAGGGAAGGATGCTCCACCAATTGCGCAATCCCTACTTTAAATGACGTTTTGTTGTCCCCGGACGCATTCTCCTTCTCCTGTTCCTGCGATTGATTTCCGTCTGGCTGCCCGGCGCCACAACCGGCGAGAAGCAGCGCAAGGCTGAGGCCGAGAATCAGCCAAACCCCCCATCGATTTTTCTTCATCCTGTTCCTCCTCTGTCTTCATCGTTGCATTTCTTTAATGCGGCAAAACATTAATCTGGTTTTATGTTATAGGGAAAGAAAAATTCTGTCAACTGCTTTCTTGCTGGGCAGATCGCGGCAATACCACATCCATCATCTCCCGGTCAAAAGTCTCCTTGTCGCCGGGAAAGATCACTTCAACATTGGGATACACCTTCTTGGCCCGGAAAGTTCCTTTCAGCGAAACGGTTGCCTTCGTGCCGGAACGGGTACCCACTTCCGAACTGTACACATCCCCTTCCGCGTAAATCTCGGAAGCCCTGATGGTACCCTGACAGTGAACGGAGCCTCGGGCATAAATCCGGCTGTAATAGACCGACTCCTTCACCTGGACATCCCCGCTGGCCTCGACGGTGGTGTTGTTGAGACTCCGGACGAACACCGACCCCTTCCGCCTGATTTCATCCGACACGGCTTGCAGGCGCTCACTCATCTCATCCGCAAGTTGGTCCAGATTCAGGCGATCCAGCATGGATAGGGCGGCAGGTTTGGCGAATCCTTGCAATTGATCCTCCAGCCCGGCGCTCCACTCCTGCAACAGGGCATTGTTCCTGACCATTTGGCAGAATTGGTCCACAAGCTTTGGCAATTGCCGAAACTTATTTTCGATCAACAGGAAAGCCAATCTGCCGTCACCTTCCCGAACCACCTCAGGACGATGCATGCGCAAGTGCTGAATGCTCTGGCGCAACTGCAAGATCTGCTGGTGGATCTGCTTCAGCAGCTGTTCCGCCTGCAAGAGCGCCTCGGCAGCCACCCCGGCGTTCAGTCTGCCGCCGAACACTACCTTCTCCGCATGGATGTCGCCCTGCGCCGCAATCCTGGCGTGGCTGACGTTTCCATAAAGGTATACGTTTCCCACCGCCTCCAATTCCACGCCGTCCAGGACATCCCCCTGAACCACCACGTCTCCTTGAAAGCGAATGCCTCCCTCTTTAAAGGTCAAATCCCCGTTTACCGTATGAACCGGCAGGATACTCACGGTCGTCCGGTTAAGTATAGGCCGGCCAGACATTTCCGCAATCGCTTCCGTCCCCTCCTCGTTGAGCCGCACCCCTTTTCCGGCTTTCATCTGGATTTCTTTCCCTGGCGTGTGCGGAATCACTTTCCCGGTAACCGTCTGACCGTCCCGGCCCGGCTGCGGGGGGTGCAAACGTGCCACTACCTGCCCCTGTTCCGCTGATTCAATTTCCCGCACCATTTGTTGCCGAAATGGAGAATCCGGGCTGTTCAGCATCCGGCGTGGCGCCCGATGGTAGATCAATTCAATCCGTCCGTCCACGCCATGCATCGGCGGCACCCCTTCCGCGACCACCACCCATTCCAGAGAACCTTCCTGTGCCAAACGTTCCAGCCTTTCCTCCAGAATCCCCACCGTAACACCTTTTGCCATGAGCGCCGCTCGAAGTTCCTCCACACGAAAGCGTTCCGGTTCCACTTCCTGAATCTCTGCCCGCAAGGTCAGAACTGCCCGTGGTTCAGGCTGTTCCAGCAAAGCGGCCGTATACCCTTTGATATACTCCACGCGCATCAGCGCCTGTAACTCATCCTTGGAAAGTTCCACGTCAACCCGGCGCTCCGGTGCTTCTTCCACTGCCTGGACGATGACCTGCCGCTGGCCATCGTATATAAACGGAAAATCCTCAACAACCTGGCCATCCGCAATCAGCTGCACCCCTTTTGCGACGCGAATGGACGGAAAACGCCCCTTGCCCACCGGCGCCACAAAGCGCAACTGTCCATCGACAAAACTCAACGTGCCATCCCTGTCCATTTCCAACGCGGGTTCCCCAGCCAATGGCTGGGGATTCCCCTCCTCCGGCTGACGCGCCTCCGCTTCACCCGAAACCGCTTCCGATGCCGCAGCTGAAGGAGCTTGACGCAGGTGCAATTCCACCTCCACCCACCTGGGACCAAAGAGGCTTTTCTTCTCTTTGATCACCCTCACTTCCACATCCTCTTGCTTCCATCCCGTCTGGGCAAGCCCCTGTTGCACCGCTTCCTCCACCGTTTTTGCCCTGACTTTCAATACCATAACAGCACCCCCTCTTTCCATTTCATCGCCGCAGCACGCCCTTTATCCATACATGTTCATTACATGTTCATTTGAACCTGCCGTCCCTTTTCCCAACCCCATTCCCATCCAACAGCATAGCTATCCGAATCAATCATGGCGCTTTCTCGTATAATCATAGCATGACGAACACCCGTTGTGGCATTTTTATCCACTTAATTTTCGAACATTCACGGCATGCTCCTGCCGCCTTTTTGACGTCACATGCTTCTAAAGTTGATTCTCCCTATTCCGGCTGTTACAATGACGATGATCAACGGGTCTGGAAAACTCAAGCCGTCCATAAAGGGGTGTGACGGGTCATGCAACGCGAAAAACACGCGGCCCAGTCGACCGGAAAACAAGTCGTCCAACCGCGCAAAACCCAGCTGATCAACCGCCTCAAGCGCATCGAGGGTCAAGTGCGGGGCATTCAGCGGATGATCCAGGAAGACCGGTATTGTGTAGACATTCTGGTGCAAATCGCCGCCATCAAGTCGGCCATTGAACAGGTGGCGCTGGTGTTAATCGAGGATCACACCCGTCATTGCGTGAGCCAGGCCATCCAAAACAACCAACAAGAACAGGCCATCTCCGAATTGATGGATGTCATCCGGCGCCTCACCAAGTAAACAGAACCAGATTTTGCGGAAATCGACCCGTTTCACCCAAAAACGTGGCGCAATCATTGGGCTGCCCTCAACCGGCAGCATCTTTTTTGATCCATTTTAACGCCGTCAAAGGCGCCTGACGGGGGAAATGTTGGAGAAATATTAAAAAGAGCGTGACATGATTGTTGCACAAAAAAAGAACCGCCCTTTGCCGGGCAGTTCTGTGGTTCAGCAAACAGGCCACGGAACCCGTGGGCTTCGATCAGCCCATTCATGAAAAGCCGGAAGCGGCACCGCAACAGACAGGCCCTTTGACGTTGGCTTTGAACACTTGCTCCTTCTCCTTGCTGCCGCAGGAAGGACAAGACACTTCGTCCCGTTTGTCAAAAGCGACCATCTCCTGATACTCGGTGCCACACTTCAGACAACGAAAATCAAACAGCGCCATCTCCCCGTCCCCCTCCATTCGCGTGAAACTATACCCTATCATGTATATTATTACATGTCGGCACCTGGTTCAAGCCGGTTTCAAATCATTGCCGGAGAGAATATGGCCAGGCATGTCCAATTTTTTTTGCACCTGGATCCGGATTCGCGACCGCAGGGTTTTCATGATCCATTGCAGGAGCAACTCCCTCTTTTCCTGGTCACTCAAATAATAGCGATCTTTGGCGGTTTCACGAGCCCGTTTCGTCACTTCTTGCAGGACCAGGGCCGCTGCCACGGAAATATTGAAGCTTTGCACAAATCCATACATGGGAATGTAGAATTTCCCATCCGCCAGGCCGGCCGCTTCCTCCGAGATTCCCTTGTGCTCGTTGCCGAAAATGAGCACGGTGGGCTTGGAAAGGTCGATCTCCTGGACCGGGACCGCTCCCTCGCCGAGATAAGTGGCGTATATCTGATAACCCTTTGATTTCAGATCTGTGATCGCCGATTGCAGACCCGGCCGCTCCTTGATCGTCAGCCATTTGTCGGCGCCTTGGGTCACCTTCTTGTTCGGTTCAAACGGTTTGTTCCCGGCGACGACGTAAACATCCTGGATGCCGAAGGCATCCGCCGTCCGCAGCACCGCCGCCTGGTTGTGCCCGTCGTCAACCGCTTCCAGCAAAACCGAGAGATATCGCGTCCGTTGATTTAACACCTGGTAAAACCGCATCAATCGCTCAGGTTGAACCATCTCGCAAATCCAACGTTCTTTTTCCTGCAATAAACCCGTTTCGAACAGCCTGTGAATAAAGTCCACATTGCTGACACGTTCCACTTCTATCACCCCTCTCCCAAATCTTTCATGCACGCTGCTGGACGGATTGGGCTGAATAGAAGTTGTGACCACTGAAAATCTACTACAATTTCTTGATTTGCGCAAATACAGTTTCTGTATCATGAAAAAATACGTCCATTGTCCATCCGTTACAGGCCCATCTTACGGATAAAATAGGCATCTTCCAAGGTTGGTTCAACTGGTTGAAAGGAGGGAGAGGGAGGCTGTGGCGCAATCACCCTGATCAATATCCGGTCTGGTGAGGGTGTGGAGCGTATGATGCGTGCCGGGGGGAACAGCTTCAGCTCCTCCGCTTTGATCTTACCCTCCCAAACATGCAACACGTCCGCGTGCTTCCACTGTTCAGGCGAACCATAAAAACGCACGCGTCCCTCATCCATCCACAGCACATGATCGCAGCAGCCTTCCCATTCTTGAAGGTCATGGGTGACCACTACCACTACCCTGTTCCGGCTGTAATGCCGTCTCAAGATTGAGATCACGCGCCTTTTCTCCATACTGTCCAGAGACGTGAACGGTTCGTCCAGGAACAGAAAATGAGGCCGGCCCAACAAGGATTGGGCAATGGCCACCCGCTGTTGAGAGCCCTGAGATAAGTGCTTTAGCTTGTTATTTTGAAGAGGTTCCAAATCAAATAACTGCAACAGCTTTTCCATTTCATTTTGCCGTCCGGCTTTATCCAGACCTTTTAACTCGGCCAGATAGGTTAGTAATTGGTTCACCGTCATCTCCTGGTACAGTTCAATCCCCGCCGGCAGAAATCCAATCTTGGAACGGATCAGCGGCAAGGGGCAATCGGGGTCATGGGCATAGATGATGCGCCCCCGATCCGGTTCCAAAACAGTCGCCAGGATATGGAGAAAGGTCGATTTTCCTGCGCCGTTTTGGCCGACGACGAGAGTGGTTCCCGGGGCGAGGGTGAGATGATCCACACGAAGCTGAAAATGGTTCAGTCTTTTGCTTAAACCATGTATTTCAATCATAGCCTGGTGCTCCTCAGATTTGTTTCATTTCAGCAACAAATGGTCAAGTCTGTACAGGGTCAGCCCCTTCTTGTAAGACAGCCACATGAACCCGATGCCGCCCATCAACAAGAAGAAATGTTCGGCTAACAAAAGAGTTTCCCGCAACGCAAGGTCCCCAATCAGGGCGGGGTGCGCTGCCCATGCCGCCCACAACATAAATGCAATCACAAATCCGGTTTTTATCCCTTTCCAAAACATCACATAAGCCAAAACCCCCAGCAAGAAAAAGGCCGGGGCTATCCAACTCAATAAAAAGGCAGATAGTGGAATTCCTTCAGCCCGCAACGTCCAGTAGAGCGAACTGATCAATCCCAAACACAAATTGTTGCCCAATACGATCAACAAACGGCTGTAGATCAACAGTGCCGGTGGATAGGGGGTGATCATTTCCACCAGGCGCATTTCCCTGTTCCACGCCTGAAAATGAAACAGCGCACCGACCAGGATAAACAGCGGGACAAACAGGACAAAAGGCTGGTTCGCATACTTTATGGAGGAGCGGGACGGATCGGACATGAACGTCAGCATGGCGAACACAGCAATACTGATCATCCACAGGGGCCATTTATAAATGTGCAGCTGGCTGCGGCACAAGCGCCAAAGGGACGGCCGCGGAAGAAGGGGAGATGGATACCTGTCCAGCTCTCCTTCCAGTTCGGCCAACAGTCGTTGGGTATCTCCCGCTGAGACCGGTTTCACCTGATACCTTGACAAGGTTTCCGCCAGCTCCTTTTCCAGCTGCTCCAGCTCCAGGTCAAGAGGTTCTCTCTTCACGCCGTGCCCCCTCCTTTCCCTCTTCCAATCTGAATTTCAATGCTTTTAAGGCCCGATAGAGATAGGTTTTCACGGTGCCAAGGGGAATGTCGAGCGTCTCGCTAATCTCTTGCAGCTTCAGATCCTGATAAAACCTCAGGATGACAATCTGCTTTTGAATGTCAGGCAATTGATCCAGCGCCCGAATGATTGCCTGCCGTTCTTCCTGACGTTCACAGAGTTCGATGACGGAAGCGTTGGTGTCTTTTTGTTCGGGAATCTGCTCCAGACCCATGCTTTCCAATCGATAACCCGCGCTGCGCCAATAATCGCGGCACAAGTTGAGTGCCACCCGGTATATCCAGGGCCTGACCCTGACGGGCAGCTGTCCCTTTTGTACATGGCGGATGATCCGTATGAACGTCTCCTGCACCAGGTCTTCCGCCAGCTCTGCATCAAGCAGCATGCGCTGCAGAAAACCGAACAGGGGGGCGTGATAGCGGTAAACAAACGCTTCAAAGGCAGCTTTGTCCCCGCGCTTGAACGATAGGAGCAATTCTTCGTCTGATACCATGCACCCATCCCCTTTCTAGTTCGGCTCATCTGTAACGATCCACTTGTGCCGCTGGTTCGCCCAATAGATCGAAAACGCCAAGAGCGCGCTGCCTATCGCCAAAAGCAACATCCGGTTGACGGCAAATGGGATATCTTCCGGGAGATAAACGGTATACAGCGTCAAGGAATGCAACATTTCTCCCTTGGACAGCCCCTCCAGGAGCCACAGGGAAAATCCGGCCGCCAATCCCCCGTATATTTTCTTGGTGATCACCATGCCCGATAATGTCAGCATGATCATCACGACATAGGCCGGATAACTCTGGCTGATTAATTGGAGCCAGCTGATCTCTCCAAAATACGGCGCATCGCCGCGATAGGAATAAACGAGCGATTCCATTTTACCGAATGCCCCTAGGTAAATCGATGCCCAGGAAAAGTGAAATGCGGCAATGAACACCATCAACTGCCACAATTTGCGCAGGATCATCCGTGTCATGGAAACGGGCAACGTCGCAAAAATTTCCGAAAAGGTACTACCAAACTCCCGTTGATAAAACATGACGGTCGCCATGATGACCAAAGGCAGCATAAACATTTCATTCAAGAAAAACAAAAACAGATCGTGAGGCTCACGGGATGTGACGATCAGGAGCACATAGCACAGGTAATAGCCGACGATGGCAAGGAAAAAGGGGCCTTTTAACCCTTTTAAGTCCTGAACCAGGTTACTCATTCCCCATCACCTGCGCCCATTTTTCCTGCCATTCTTTCAGTCCAATCACCGGGTATGGAGTTTCAGATTTTGCAGATGCCATTTTCGCATAAAAATAGCCCAGGATTGATTTCAGTTCAGCTGTCTTGCCCTGCATCAAAGCATCGACAACCTTCCTTCTCACAAGCGCATCGGGATCCTGGCCGGCGTCATTGCCCGATCGTTCGTCCAGGTGTTCATATGGCTCAAGATCCGGTTCAACCCAGCGCATGAAAGCTTCGTTGTTCAGATGCAGCCCATCTTTCAAGTACAGGTAATAAAAGGCATCACTGATCGCCGGAGCGATGGTTTGATCACTTTGGACATAGCCACGAAAATCGAGGCCTTTAAACAGCCGGAAATAAATTATATCCTTTAAGGCTAAGGCGGCGTGTCTGTTCCTTGCGTACCGCTCGTCATGAATGGAATAAAGCCCCGTATCCTCTCTGACAATCAACGCATCATCCATCGCTTTTATGATTGTGCCGGCATATCTTTCCACGCCGATCGAATCAAAGGGAAGATGAAAGATGGTGCGGGAGACGGCAGGCATCTTCTCAAGCCATTGGCTGAAGTAGGCTTCCATTTGCTCCATATCCTTCAGAAAAAGATTGACATGTCCATCATACAGCGGAGAAGAGACGACGGTATATGCTCCCCCGGTACCGATCTCGGTTACATGGCCGCCAATCAGCGACACCCTCTCCGCCTTTTCAATGTAAAAGTGCTGCAGGTTGTTGTGGCGGTCACGAACGCTCTCTTTCGCTGCGGCTGTGGTATAAACGTCTCCCTTAAACCCCCGCAGGGTAATCGTAAACCCAGCAGCAGACACCCCGGGGTAAAACCCATCAGATGCAATTACCCGTGTGTCAGGCGCCTGCAGGTAATATCTTTGCCGGCCGATGATCCGGAACAACCTTTCATCATCTGGGAGGGGGCTCCGTTCAAAGATCGGTTGTTTTCCGGGCAGGGGATACCAGGCCAAATGGGCAGGCAGAAAAACATGCTCCCCTTTCACAAAGCCGTGCATGACTTCATTGTGATGATCAAATCCCCAGAGGAAAAATGACCCGGCATATTCAAGGCTCAAGACTTGCTGTTTCCTTTGCCAGTCAAGCGCTTCAGGCCGGATCAGCAGGGTATCGCCTTGCCGTTCAACCTCCACTTCCTGTCCGTTCAGTTGTACCTTTTCCACACGGAAGAGCCGGTTCAGCGTAAAATACAGGGGTTCTCCCTCAGGCAGACCTGTCGTTGAAAACGCGAGCGAGGCCTTCACATGCAAGTCGTCCCGATTCTTCTGTTCCATCTGAATGTCGTAGGATTGAACGTCAACGCCGTTCTGGAGGGCACTTGCTTCCCCGCTGTCCTCTGCAAGAAACCCCTCCCGTACAAACGAATGGTGAACGGCAAACCGCTCCTGCCACAAGCGGCCATAAGGAACAAAGGCCAGAACGCTCAACAAAATCGCGGCTGCAGCGGAGATGAGCCATATCTTTTTCCCTGCGGCCGGTCTTCTTTTGACCCCAATTGCGATGATCCATAGGATCAGCATTCCCGTAAACGCCGCTACAAAAAGGCGGGAGAGCCATATTTCCGAGCTGAACAGCTTCCATCCCCACACCTCATTATTCATCATCGAATCTATTGTAAACTGATTCAAATGAAAAGTTTTCAAGAAATACAACTGAGACCGGGAGATCAGAAAAATATCCATAAAGAAGGTCCCAAACATCCAGGCACAGAATCCAATCAAATACGCAATCCGTTGTGTGATGGCCGAGGCCAGAAACATGGCCAAAGCCAGCGTAACGGCATATGACCACTCATATTGCAGCGCATCATGCGTCAGGACATCCAATACGTCAGGCCATGGCACCCTCTTGTGATAAGCCACCCCGGAAAAGACAACGGCCATCACCATCGTAAAAGTGGATAAATAAAGCCACCCCGCTACAAATTTTGCGGTGACCAGCATAAAGGAAGATACCGGCAGGGAGCCGAGCCAGTCATGGATGGCCGGGCCGGCATCCCTCCGGATGATCAGCATCCCGAGCAACATCGCTGCCCCAAGGGACATGGTATGCCCCAATTTGTGAAAATCATAGGCATTCAAAACCAGGTTGTTCGGTTTGTAAAAGGGTACATTCAGCAAATGATGCAGCATCCATACGCCAAATAGCACCGGCAAAATTACAAAAAATTTGTTGCCGAAAATCAGCCTCAACTCCAACTGGAACTGACGCACCCATTTACGCATTTCTTTTTCCTCCAATCAAAGCCATATAACCCTCTTCCAGAGATGGCGATAGGGAGGTGGCTGAAGGAGCTGGTTTTCCCTCGGCGATCACTTTGATGCGCAATCCGCGATCCGTCCGTTGGGTCGAGACAATCTGGTGTGGTTGATAGCGCTCCAGCTCTCGTTCTTCGATTTCAAGTTCCCACACCTTGCCGGTCGCCTGATGGCGCAGTTCCTCCAACGTCCCCGTAAGAGCCAAGCGCCCCTGGCACAAAACGGCAAGGGACTGGCAACTGCTCTCAATGTCAGCCACGATATGGGTAGACAAAATCACGATCCGCTCCATTCCCAGACGGGAGATCAGATTGCGGAAGCGGACCCTTTCCTCCGGATCCAACCCGGCGGTGGGCTCATCCACAATCAGGACAGCAGGATCACCCAATAGAGCCTGGGCAATGCCCAACCTTTGCTTCATCCCCCCGGAAAACGTCTTGATTTTTTTATGGGCCACACCCTGTAAATTCACCTCTTCCAACAGGCGTTGGATCCGGGCGTCTCTCGCTTTTTTCTCCTTGATCCCCTTCATCACCCCCACATAATCCAGAAAATCATAGGCGGTTAATTGAGGGTATATTTGAAAATGCTGGGGGAGATAGCCGATCAGCTTCCGGATCTCATCTGGCCGCTTCGTTAAGGAAATGCCGTGTACGATAACCTCACCCGCTGTGGGTTTGAGCAGCGTGGCCAAGATGCGCATCAGCGTTGTTTTACCGGCCCCGTTGGGTCCAAGAAGACCGAAGATCCCTTTATCTATGTGGAGATTGATTTCATTCAGGGCGACATGCTTTTTGTATGCTTTATGAAGTCTCTCAATCTGAATCATGTCCTTATATCACCTCAATACTGAATTCCTTGCGGCATGCTCTATCCATATCACGAATATCTGCCAAAAAAAGTTTTGGCTCAATGAACACTGCTCATCTGTTTTTGCAAATAAAAAAGGGAACTCCCTAATGGGAAGTCCCCTTTTCATTGCGTCAGTCAAATGGGCAACAATGCGACCGAATCTTTCGCTTCCAGTTGTTCAATCATCTCATACCAGGTCTTCGGTTTGTTGGACAGTACCGAATAGTAGCGTTTCAAAAACGTCACGATCAGATCGGTTTCCACTCTGTCGACCTTCTCGTCTATCGGGAGGAAACACAAATCGAGCCCTGTCACCGCCTCCCCGTCATTCTTCCAGGATGGATGCACATAAGGAAAATCAAGACGCTTAAATCCCAGGTGGGACAAGACTTCGCGCCGGACGAAAGGATCCATGGGCTTGATCCCGCCAAATTCATGATCCTCAACTTGATAAGGATCATAAATTTCGGCAAAAACCCCGTATAACTGCTTTCCGTTTGCTTTCGCCAAAGAAAGCAAATCCTCCTGCCTCTTGAGGAACAAGAAACGGCCGATGCCCAATCCGGGCTTGCCAATGATCGTAAAATCGGTCATCGCCACGTTCATATCCTCGTAATAGCGGTACTCCGTCGCTCCGACCACTTCACCTTCATGAACGGCGACAAAGACGCGGATTCCCGGATCCGCCAGCGGCTCTTTCCACAAATCGAAGGCCAGCACTTCCTCGGGCGGGAATACTTCTTGCATCAGTTGGTGCATCTTTTTAAACAAAGGGTCTTCGATGCTTGTGATTCTCCGATATTCCATCCAAATCCATCTCCTTGTCCCGGCTTATTTTAAGTTGCGAAAAGGATTCTTCCATTCCATCAGCGCTCCATAATTGCAGGATTCTTCGTCCTCCAAGTAGTTGGCGACCACCTTGACGGGAGTCCGGCCGCAGCGAAGCAGGAAGGTGATCACCGGATCCTTCAGTTCGCCTTTCACGACCGCTTCAAGATATTGTTCCGCCGTCATCTCATGGGCTTTTTTGTGATAGCCCGGCATCCTGCCCCCGCCCAGCAAACGGTCCAGTCCCTTGTGCACGACCACTTCATACATGGACAACATCAGCCATTTTCCCAAACCCAGTTTGCGATAGGAGGGACGCACGCTGATATCGACGACGTAAAGGGTGTTTCCGTTCGGGTTATGGTTGCGGATATACCCGCCATCCGTTGCCTCTTCCCAGGTGTGATCCGGATGGTTGGGATCAAAATCGACCAAAAGACCCGTCATCGAGCCGGCCAGTACACCGTTTACCTCGACGCACAAGGCCCCTTCCGGAAAAAGCGTCACATGGTTCTGCAACTGTTCCTTGTTCCACCACAATTCAGACGGGAACGGCGGAGGAAAACATTCCTGCTGGATGCGGATCAGTTCATCAAAATCCTTTTCTTGGTAATTTCGAATCACCGCCGGAACAGGGCGGTCCTGGTCGAAAACATAAAACGCTTTTCGGTACATGCCAACCCCTCCTCGCATGGTGAATCCGCCTCATCTTTACTTCCAGTCGGGATAAAGATCCGTCCGCCGGTCGCGCCAAGTGGTCACCGAACCGCTCTCACGGACTTGATACAACAACGCCAGATCCAAATCGGCCGTCACCACCATATCGTGGTTAATTTCTCCCTCCGCCAAAATGCCTCGGGGCGGAAAAGGGATGTCGTTCGGGGTGATCACCGCGGCCTGGCCATAGTTGGCCCGCATAAAATCAACCGTGGGCAGGGAACCGACCGTCCCCGTCGTGACCACGTATACTTGATTTTCCACCGCCCGCGCATGGCTGGTATACCGAACCCGGTAAAAACCGTGCCGGTCATCGGTACAGGACGGACAGAAAATGACGTCGGCACCCTTGGCCCTGGCCATGCGGACGATTTCGGGGAATTCAATGTCATAACACGTCAGCATGGCAATCGTGCCCTTCTCGGTCTCGAATACCTGAAGCCGATCGCCGGGAGACATGTTCCATTCCTTGACCTCTGTTGGCGTGATGTGCAGTTTCGGCTGCTCAGCCACGCTTCCGTCCGGATAGAACAAATGGGCGACATTGTACAATTTGTCTCCTTTGCGGATGACATGCGTTCCCGCGATAATGTACATGCCGGTTTGTTTGGCCAAATCCGTAAACAATGAACGATATTGTTCGGTAAAATCGGGCAGGTCCTGAATCGACAAGGGTTCTCCCCGATCATTGCCCATCGACATCAACTGGGTGGTAAAAAATTCGGGAAACAACACAAAATCGGCGGCGAATTCCGCTGCCGTTTTGACATAATGCTCCACTTGCCCGGCAAAATCTTCAAAACGTTGTATGGTATGAAGATGATACTGGACAGCCGAAACCCTGAATTTCATTCATATCCTCCTTATTGCCGCGTTTTTCAGCGACATCATATGATCTTCATTGAGTATACCACAAAAAAAGAACCGCCCTTTAGTCGGGTGGTTCTGCACTTGAGGAACCTATATGGCACGTCCAATCTGATTCCCTTCCAGTATCGCCCGCATGGCATCCAACTCCGCAGCCTCTTTGGCCCCGCCAATTTTATACACCGGTATCTGACGCAGTGCCTGAAGCTGTTCACATAACCCGTCATCCGGAATCTGCCCGGCAGAGATAATCACCGTATCAGCCTCGACCCTTACTTCCTGGCCCGCTTTTTCAACAACGACAGCCTCGCGGTTAATTTCCCGATACGCCACCTCAGTCAAAAATTTGACCTGGTGATTGCGCAAAAGCTGCATGGTAATCCAGCGGGTGGTCTTGCCCAATCCTTCGCCAATGATTTTTCCGCGGCGCATCATCGTCACTTGGGGCACTCTTTTCCGGATGTAATGCTGCGCCGGTTGCAATCCTTTTCCCTTTTGCAAGTCAGATACCTGATAGTAACGGAGAAATGCTTCCGGATCGTCGTGCAGGCTGGCAGGTGTGGTCAAAAAGTGGGCCACATCCACCGCAATCCCGCCGCCACCAATGATCGCTACCTTTTCACCCACGGACACTTTTCCCTGCAACACATCGACGTAACTGGCCACATGCGGCAGATCGATCCCTGGTATTTTAGGCAACCGCGGTCTGACGCCGGAACTGATAACCACGGCATCCGGATTCACTTTCAGAATCTCGTTTACTCCCGCTTCGCAATGCAACATCAGGTTTACTCCCAATTTTTTAAACTGCGCTTGGTAGTAACGGATCGTTTCACCAAATTCCTTTTTGCCAGGTATCCGGACAGCAAGATTCAACTGCCCGCCAATGCGATCCCCTTTCTCAAACAAGTGGACCTGGTGCCCCCGCTCCGCAAGGACCCTGGCCGCCTCCATCCCTGCCGGTCCCGCCCCCACGACAGCCACCGTTTTTCGCTTCAGAGCTGGCAGGATCGCAAACGCTCTTTCCCTGCCAGCAGCTGGATTGACAAGGCAGGTAGCCGCCCGGCCGTCAAAAATATTGTCCAAACAGGCTTGATTGCAGCCAATACACGTGTTAATCTCGTCCAATCTCCCTGCTTTCCCTTTAACCACCAGGTACGGGTCAGCTAAAAATGGTCGGGCCATCGACACCATATCAGCGTATCCGTCCGCCAACAGTTGCTCGGCGATTTCCAACTTGTTAATCCGGTTGCTGATCACCACCGGCTTATCTAAATCTATCCTCGCTTTTATCTTCTTTGCGATGTCTTTAAACGCCGCCCTGGGCACCCCCATGTAAATGGTAGGCACCATGGATTCGTGCCAGCCAATTCCTGTATTGATGGCGTCTGCACCGTTAGCGGCCAATAATTCCGCGTAACGGAGCGTTTCCTCTTCCGTCGTGCTCCCCTCCATCAGATCCATGGCAGACATTCGGAAGATCACAGGAAAGTCCGGGCCTACCACGCGGCGGATGGCTTTTAGGATCTCGATGGAAAAGCGGGCTCGATTTTCAAAAGGACCGCCCCACATGTCCGTACGCTTGTTCGTCAGTGGCGAAAGAAACTGATTGATCAGGTAACCTTCCGAACCCATAATTTCAACACCGTCAAAACCAGCTTCTTTCGCCCGCCGTGCCCCTTGGGCAAATGCATCGACCAGCTCCCAAACCTCTTGCGAGGAAAGTTCCCGGGGTTTATAGGGATTAATCCGGGCCTGAAGCGGCGAAGGCGCCACGGGTTCAAGTTTGGTTTGATCTGTTCTGGCGTAGCGGCCACCATGAAACAGCTGAAGTGCCACACGCCCCCCTTCCTCATGCACCGCATCCGCAATCTTGGCCAGCTTCTCGACCTGGGAATCATCCCATACGCCCAGCCCCTCTTCGCCAAAAGAACCCTCCGGGGAAACCGCCGCTCCCCCAGTAATGATCAGCCCCACTTCCCCCTTCGCCCGCTCTCTGTAAAAGTCTATCGTCCTTTGAAAACCGTCCGGTTCGTTCTCCAATGCCAAGTGCATGGACCCCATGTAAAAACGATTCGGAAGTGTTAAGCCAGCGATTTGTATGGGTTGATAGAGGTGCTTGAATTCCACCGTCGCCCTCCTAAGTATGAAGGTTGTAAATTTTTCTGGGGACACTACCTTATTTTTTACACACTCTCAAATACCTAAATAGGCAGACTTTACTTCATCATTTTCCTTCAGTTTGCTTGATTGACCAGATAATGTGATCTCTCCCGTTTGAATCACATAACCATAACTTGCTAAATCCAAAGCCATATGTGCGTCTTGCTCCACTAATAATACACTCACACCCTCTTTGTTAATATCCTTGATGATTTTCCCTATTTCTTGCACCACTTTTGGAGCCAGTCCAATCGAAGGCTCGTCCAACAATAACAATTTGGGTTCTGCCATCAGTGCCCTACCAATTGCCACCATTTGTTGCTGACCACCGCTCAGCCTGGAAGCTACTTGAGTTAATTTCGGTTTTAAGTCGGGAAAAAAAGTCAACACTCTTTCAAGGCTACGTTTGACACTTTTTTTATCTTTTCTCAAATATGCCCCGAGTTCTAGATTTTCCAAAACAGTCATTTCAGGAAACAAACGTCTTCCCTCGGGTACGTGAGCAACGCCCCGTGCTACAATTTCAGATGGGATGCAGTTATCGATTCTCTCTCCCATAAAAATAATTTCTCCCCTTGTTGCCCTGAGCAAGCCTGAAATTGTCCGAAGCAAGGTCGTTTTCCCAGCACCATTCGCACCAATTAAAGTTGTAATCTCTCCTTCCGCAATGGTAATACTCACATCTCTTAATGCTTCAGCTTTTTCATAATGAACCCATATGCCCTTAATATCAAGAATCGGTTTTGGCGGTTTTGCCAAGGTATGCCCCGATGACCTCTTCATTGTTCCTCACCTCCTCAGGGGTGCCTTCAAACAACTTTTTTCCATAATTTAATACAACGATTCGATGACATAATGTCATCACGGCACGCATGTTATGTTCTACAATCACAATCGTTATCTTCATTTCCGTATTTATCTTTTGCAAGATCTCGACAGCCCGGTCGATTTCAACCGGATTCATGCCTGTGAGTGGTTCATCCAGTAAAAGCAATTTTGGTTTCGTAGCCAAGGCAACGCCAATGCCTAACATTCGCTGATAGCCATGAGACAAATTTTTCGCTAATTCATTCTTGACTTCATACAAATCTAAGAAATGTAATATCTTATCTACCTGTTCAAGCCTGGCAGCTTTTTTATCACCAGACATGAGGGCACCCAAATACAAATTTTCCGAAACGGTCATCGAATCGAACAATACATTACTTTGAAAGGTCCTGACAATTCCTTGCCGATTCAAATACTCAGGGGGCCGGTTTGTAATCTCAACACCATGGAAATATACTTTTCCTGTTGAAAGTTTATAGAAACCGGAAATTAAATTAAATGTTGTGCTTTTCCCCGCTCCATTCGGACCGATCAATCCCAGAATCTCGCCTGTCTTAACCTGAAAAGACAAGTCGCTAACAGCAGCCAGCCCACCGAAATTTATCCCAATATTTTTCACATCTAGGAGAACTTGACTCAAATCTAAGCCCCCTCCCTCTTGCGCGTCTGAACAACCGTTATTTTTAGCATTGATAATGCTTGTCCCAGCTTACCAACCAGACCGTCTCGGAAAAATAACATCGTAAGAATAATCGCTAATCCATAAGCTAACCGCTCATATGGTCCGATTCCTCTAATAAATTCAGCAACAAGACTTAATACAATTGTGCCTACAATTGGACCAAGAAAGCTCTTCTGACCACCGATGATGACAAACGAAACTAGCATGATAGAAAAGAGAAAGGTAAAATCCAATGAACTAATTACGGCATTAAAGTGTGCAAACATCGACCCTGCAAGACCAGCAGCAAAGGATGCAATTGTTAAAGCCAGGACTTTAAATTTCATGACATGAATGCCAATCGATCTCGCAAGTTGATCCGAATTTTCGATTGCCATTAACATTTTTCCTAAATCAGATTTCTCCAGGAAATAAAATGCCAGAATAATCAACACTGCAATAATGGTAACAAAACCGTTGTAGGCTTCCATTGGTTTTGGAATGCCAATAATACCGTTATGTCCTCCCAAAATTTCCTTCCAAAAGTTTTCGAAAATCAACCTCATAACCTCGGCTAACGCAAAACTGACCAGCAGAAAATAAGCGCCTTTTAGACGAAATGCTATTACACCGAACAACATACTGATCAGAGCTGTTAAAACCCCACTGACCAAAAATGCGATGAAAAACGGCCAACCGAAATGAACGGTTAATACCGCAGACGTATAAGCTCCCACCCCAAAAAAACTCGCATGCGCCAAGTTGATCTCACCAATTAACATGACAAAGCGAAGCGAAACCGCTAACACAGCATTTAAACAAATCCAGATAAAAAAATGAGATGAATAAGGATCTGTATTTAAAAAACCGTATGCCACCAATGCGATTAATACCGCGCCAACGAATACTGCTTTCAACTTATTTTGATACATTTCCCATCAGTCCTTTTGGCCTTAATAAGAGCATTATCATTACGATCACGAATGAAAGAATGGTTGCAAAAGCTACGTCAAAGTAAAATGCACCGAAACTTTCTATAAAACCCAACAAAAAGCCCGCTAAAATACAACCCGGAATACTCCCTAATCCGCCCAAAATAATGATAATAAACGCTTTCATTAAGTAAGTACTTCCAATAAAAGGTTCAACAATCGAAGCAGGCGCAACCAATACGCCAGCAATAGCTGCTAAAATAGCTCCTAATGTAAACCCCGATGCTGAAATAAAATTGTAATTTATTCCTTGCAACTCAGCTGCTTCTCTATCTTGGGTAATTGCTCTCATTGCTTTCCCTAATTTTGTTTTCTGAATAATCAAATATAAACTTGCAGTTAATAACAACGCAATAATAAAAATTATTATTCTTTCATTTGAAACAGTTCCTCCTAGAATATTGGTTGTTCCCTGAAAAATAGTAGGAACTTTTTTCGGATTACCACCCAGGATAATAAGCAGAACGGTTTGAATCACCATTGATAAACCCAGTGAAATAATAAGTCCTGATGTCATATCTCCTCTAAATGGCGAAAAAATATACTTTTCAATCAAAAGCCCAAATATCCCTATTGTTACCGTTGCAATGATAAATGTGAGAATATACATTACAAAAATGTTCGTGTTTAAACGACTTGAAAGGTCCCATTCTTGTAACAAAAGATATGTGATAAACGCTCCTGCTGTATAAAATTCTCCATGAGCGAAATTGACCACCTTCATCACACCAAATACCAGTGTAAGACCTAGTGCAAAGATGACATATATAGCTCCAGTCTGAAGCGAATTAATGATTAATTGTGTCATCGTATTCATTTTATCACCCGCTTTTTTATATATCTGATGGGGATGAATCATATTCACCCCCATCTTAAGCAAGCTAACACTATCCAATCTTTTCTTTTAATTCCGTAGGAATCACTCTTTCTACTTCCACAACCTTACCATTTTGAATCTGAGTAACAGTTACCGGTAACAAGAGCTGTTGGGGTGAACCATAATATGTTTCAGAACCGAATGCCGCCTTCCCATATGAGGTTTCATAAATGAGGGTGGGAATCACTTCCCTTAGTTTATCTGGTTCAAAAGTTCCTGCTTTTTCCAATGCGGTTTTGAGGATTGCAATGGAATCCCAAGGTTGGATGGATATAGCGTTTAATTGTTCATTGATTTCTTCTTTCGCTCTTTTTGCCAACTCGCGTTGGATGTCAGTGGCCTTCTCTCCCTCGAAATCTGGTGCCAGTCCTAAAAATACACCTTCAGCCGCCTCACCTGCCGCCTCAAGCAACTGCGCACCCGATGTTCCAGCTACCATAATTTTTATCCCGTCCCATCCCTGCTCTTTTAAAGCTTTCAAGATTAAACCTGCCTCACCAGGTGAAGAAGCTCCTAAATCCACTATATCTGGTTTTTGGCTTATGATTTTCGTAACAATTTGGGAAAATTCTGTTGTTCCTCTTTCATAGAACTCATTGGCTACAACATCCACGCCTTTAATCTTCCATATTTCTTGCGACACATTTGCTGTATCTGTTCCGGTAGCATCATTTGGGTTAATGATTGCTACTTTTTTGGCGTTAGGGTTGTTTCCGAGAATGTATGAATATAATGGTTCAACAACTTCCACCGGTGTGTTGAGGGTTGTAAATGTATATGGATATTTCGGTCCTTTCATATCTCTGGCCCAAGCGGTGGTAAAATGAATCACTTTCGCCGGCTCACTGATAGCTTGTAATGCCTTTGTCGGAGCACTACCAACTGAACTAATGATAAAGTCAACCTTATCTCGATGAATAAGCTTTTGCGCAACTTGCGCTCCTTCTGCAGAATTATATTTGTTGTCGTAAGCGATTACTTCAAACGTATATTTTTTTCCGTTAACTGTGACCCCACCTTGTTCATTGAAATATTTGGCTGCTTGTTTTGCAACCCACTCTGCAGTGATTCCCCAACTGGCTGCAGCCCCTGACATTGGAACACTCAAGCCTAATTTGATCACGTCACCTTCCTTTGCACCTTCAGAAGTACCTTCAGAGGATGGTTGACCCGTCTGATCCGATGAAGCAGGATTTGAACACGCGCTGAAAAACAAGATCATTCCAATCAGAAGTAGAAACGTTAAATTTTTAACTGTGATTCTATAAAAATTCATCACATTACCCCTCCTTAACAATATTTTTAATAATATCTACTAAATTCGCCTTCCAAAATCTCCCTAGTGAATATTTGTTTAATTTTAAATTTCATTCTCCAGTAAAATTCGGTGAACGTTTTTCCATAAACGCCTGCACGCCCTCCGCGCGGTCCTTGGTCTTAAATACGGAGAGGATAGACTGAACCTCCATTTGACGGGCGGAGTATACGTCCACCTGGACAGCATGCTGGGAGGACTGCTTGAGCGCTTGGAATGCCCAAATCGGTTGCTGGGCTATTTTTTTGCAAAACGCTGTCGCTTCACTTGATAAACTTTCCCCTTCAATCACCCGGTCGACCAATCCCATTCGAAAGGCCTCATCGGCTGTGACCGGTTCACCCGTATAGAGCATCATCTTCGCTCTTGAAAGCCCAATCAATTTGGGCAATCGGTATGTGCCACCCGCCCCCGGAATGAGTCCCAGTTTGATTTCCGGCAGCGCAAACTTCGCATCCGGCGAAGCAAATCGAAAGTCGCATGCCAGCGAAAGTTCGCAACCGCCGCCGTACGCATACCCCTTTACAGCTGCCACCGTCAATATGGGGAGGTTTTCAAGCTGCCACAACAATTCCTGAAAGAGGTGGATATACGACTGGAATGCATCCACATCCATGTCTGCAATGCCTTTCAGATCGGCGCCCACAGCAAAATGGTTGCCGACACCAGTCATGATCAGCGCGCGGCAGTGTTTTTCCGACTTGGTTTTTATGATTTCCTGTGTCAGTTCAAGAAGCAGTTGCTGGTTTAACGCATTGAATTGACCAGGCCGGTTCAAGGTGATGGTTTTGACGTTGCCCGACATTTCAACCAAAATGGTTTCATACATCGCTTTAGCCCCGCTTTTCGTTTCATTTCTGAAAACATGTTATCTACACCATGGTTAAACCGCCGGAAACGCTCAGTGTCTGACCCGTGACATAAGCAGCCTCATCCGATGCAAAATAACAAACGGCATGTGCGATGTCTTCCGGCTGAGCCAGCCGGCGCAACGGGATGGCTCTCTCAAGCGCGTCCGCAATTTTCGGATTGTAAGAGGAAATTTCCTGAAACAAAGGGGTATCTGCCGGACCCGGACAGACCACATTGACGTTGATCTTGTGGCGGGCCATTTCTCTCGCCAATGTTTTGGAAAACGCAATCACGCCGCCTTTTGCCGCAGCATACACGGCTTCTCCGCTGGAACCGACCCGCCCGGCATCCGATCCAATATTGACGACCTTCCCGTAACCCTGTTCGATCATGATGGGCAATACGGTCTTGCATGTGTAAAAAACGCCCTTCAGGTTGATGGCCAATACCTTGTCCCAAGTCTCCTCGGTGCTGTCCAAAAAGGGTTCCACCTTGTCCCAACCGGCATTGTTCACCAACACATCAATGCGCCCAAACGTCTGTTTTGTTTGCTCAACCATTTTCTCCACATCTTCCAGGATTGTCACATCCACTTTGATCGCCATGGCGTTCCCGCCATCTTGATGGATGGCACCGGCTGTGGCTTGCGCATGATCCAACAACAGGTCGGCAACCACCACTTTTGCCCCTTCACTTGCCAGCTTCTTGCAAATGGCTTCCCCGATACCTCTGCCTCCTCCAGTCACAATGCATACCTTATCTTTTAGCCTCATCCGTTTTCCACTCCCTTTTCCATCTGGAATTAAGATTCTGAATCAACTCTGCTGCAGCATCCTTGGAGCATCCCGTCATGTGGCGTCCTATCCTACTTTCTAAATTTGGAAAAATCAGGGGTGCGTTTCTCGATAAACGCATTCCGGCCTTCCATCGCTTCCTCCGTCCGGTAAAACATGGCCAGGGAAGCCATGGACAACTGCGTAATGCCTTCAATGCTGGCCGAGTCGGCGTTAAATGAGTACTTTAACATCTTCAGCGCCGTCGGGCTTTTGGCCAGGAGTTTCTGACACCAGTTCTCCACCTCTTCCATCAATTTCTCGTGCGGCACCACCTTGTTCACCAGCCCCATCTCCAACGCCTCTTGTGCCGTGTATTGCTCGCAGAGGTACCAAATTTCCCGCGCTTTTTTCTCGCCCACGATCCGTGCCAGGTACGCCGTCCCAAAGCCGGCATCGTAACTCCCCACGCGAGGTCCTGCCTGGCCAAACTTCGCTCTGTCCGAAGCGATCGTCAAATCGCAGATCACGTGAAGGACATGTCCCCCTCCAATCGCATAGCCGTTGACGGCGGCAATCACCGGTTTGGGAATGTTGCGAATCACGGTGTGCAACCCTTCGACCTCCAGTCCAATGCCTCCTTCCAGTCCGCCTCCTGTGCCCGTGTACCCTTCACCGCCCCGATCTTTTTGATCCCCGCCTGTACAAAACGCCTTGTCGCCGGCACCGGTCAGCACGACGACGCCAATGGTATTGTCATCCCAGGCATCGCGAAAAGCAGCAATGAGTTCTCTGACAGTCAAGGAACGAAAAGCGTTGTACACCTCCGGCCGGTTAATCGTGATCCAGGCCACACCATCTTTTTTGGTATAAAGAATATCTTGATACGTCATGACGAAACCTCCTTAATTTTGTTCAAATTTATATGACTTTAATAAGGCTTAAATTCTTTTCCCAATAGTTCTCTTGCTATAATGATTTTTTGTATCTGGGCTGTTCCATCGCCGATTTCCAGACCGATGACATCCCGCAAACGCTGCTCAATCGGCATTTCTTTTGTGTAGCCGTAATGTCCGTTCAAAAGCAGGCACTCGTGAATGGCCTTGGCGGCAATCGAAGGACCGATCCATTTGCACATGGCCGCCTCTTTGGTATGTGACAATCCTTGATCACGCAGCCACAACGTCCGGTAACACAGCCATCTGGCCATCTCCAGCCAGGTGTGGGTTTCAGCGATCGGAAAGGACACGCCTTCAAACTTGGCCAGCGGCTGGCCAAATGCATGACGTTCCTTGACATGCTCCATGGTTTCCGTCAAGGTCTGCTCGGCTGCCCCGATACACTGCAGGGCAATCAGGACCCGGCTTAAATCAAACCCATTCATGATCTGGTAAAATCCTTGATTCTCTGCACCAATCCTGTATTCAACGGGGACGCGAACCTGATCGAGAAAGACAGAACCCCTCCCAATCGGCACATTCCCCATATCCTCATACCCCTGAATCTCAATCCCGTCACTATTTCGCGGCACCAGAAACACACTGACACCCCGGGCTCCTGCATCCGGATCTGTTTTGGCAAAGATCAGGAAGGCATGGGCGACCCGTGCAAGTGAAATGCCTGATTTTTCTCCCGAGATGACGTACTCATCTCCTTTACGAACGGCACGCGTCTTGATCCTTGCAGCATCCGAACCGGCTCCCGGTTCGGTGATGGCAATGGCAAGGAGCCGGTTTCCCTCAGCCATCGGCTGAAGCCATGTTTTTTTCACATGCTCTGTTGCATGTGCCTGCAAAATTTCACCAATAAGCCCGTTTAGCATCACAGCGTAAGCGGCATTAAAGTCCCCCTTGCCAACCTCTTCTGCGGCAATCCCTGTGGTGATACAGTCTGCACCAATGCCGCCGTATTCAGAATGAACGCGCAGTCCTGTCAGACCGAGTTGGCCCATCTTCTTCCATGTTTCAAGCGGGAATGTTTTCTCCCTGTCCCACTTTGTATAATTCGGAAGCAGTTCTTTCTGAGCAAATTCCCGCAGTGTCTTGCGCAACTGTTCCTGTTCTTCCGTAAAGGCAAAATTGAGCATGTTATCCCTTCTTCACTGTAATGTGAGGCCGCCGTCCACAACCAACGTTTGTCCAGTGACATATTCTGAAGCAGGGGAGCAAAAGAACTGGATGGCATCCGCAATCTCATCCGGTGTGGCCAGACGGCCTTTTGGGATCTGCCGGCTCCAGGACACGACATTCTCTTCCCAATGCTCTCCGGAATAAATGCGTGCCGAATCGGTCTCCACATACCCTGGACATACACCATTGACGTTGATTCCTTTTTCCGCCAGCTCACAAGCCCAATAACGCACCAGATTTTCCATTGCGGCTTTGGCCGCACCGAGCAGTCCATGATGTTTGATATAACGGAAACTGTCAAACCCTGATACCGCGACAATTCTTCCACCTCTTTCCATCAACGGGACGGCATGCTGGACACATTGGATAAATCCTTCCACAGTGATGGCAAACGTGCGCTGGATATGATGCGATCGGACCTCCATGAGCGGCTTAAACGCTGTGGCGGCGGCATTGGCAACCAAAATGTCCAACGAACCAAACACCTCACGAACTTGCGCAAACATGTTTGCGATCTGTTCAGTTTCTCCCAAATCCGCTTGGCATAGCATCACTTCCGAACCTAATTCTTGAATCTGCTTTTGTACTTGTTCCGCAGCTTCTTGATTTTTTCGGTAATTGATCACAATCTTTGCCCCTTTTTCGGCCAGCTTGATGGCCAAGGCTCTGCCAATCCCTCTGGAAGCACCTGTAATCAAGGCAATCCGATTTCGAAGCACATCTTCTTTCATCCCGCATCCCCCTGTTCAGACAGGCGTCTCTGAATCTCTTCCCTGAGCTTGTATTTCTGGATTTTGCCGCTTGGCGTCCGGGGAAATTCCTTCACAATCTCCAACCGCTCCGGCCAATACTGCTTCGCCACGCCTTTTTCTTGCATGAACGTTTGCAGCTGCTCGAAAGTCAACGTGGCGCCTTCCCTCAATATCACAAATGCACAGGCCCTTTCCTGCAGTCTGGGGTCCGGCATCGCTACCAGAGCCGCCTGTTCAATGTCAGGATGCGAATGCAACACATTTTCTACATAAGCCACCGGAATGTTCTCCCCTCCGCGGATAATCACGTCCTTTGCCCGGCCCTGAATGCTCAAGTAACCCTGCTCATTAAGCACGGCGATATCGCCTGTCTTGAACCAGTCGCCGTTGAATTCGTTTTTGGTCATTTCCAACCGTTTCGCGTATCCAACGAACAGTGACGGACCTCTTACTTCCAGGTTCCCTTCCACCCCGGGAGGAACAGGTTCCCCCTGGGCATTCACGATCCGGATCTCCATTCCCTCAAGCGGAAATCCATCCGTCGTCGTAATAATATCCACCGGATCATCCACACGGCTTATTGTCACC
>LZRT01000003.1 GCA_002159075.1 Bacillus thermozeamaize | reverse complement strand
CAAACGGGTGGAAATCCCCAAACCCGGAGGCGGGGTAAGGCTGCTGGGCATCCCGACCGTCATGGACCGTCTGATCCAGCAAGCCCTGCTGCAGGTGCTGACACCGATTTTCGACGTTGGGTTTTCCAGCTCAAGTTTTGGGTTTCGTCCGGGAAGGCGCGCCCATGACGCGGTGCGAAAGGCCCAGGCGTATATCCGGGACGGATACCGCTGGGTGGTGGACATGGACCTGGAGAAATTCTTCGACCGGGTGAACCATGACATTCTGATGGCCCGGGTAGCGCGGAAAGTGAAGGACAAGCGCGTTCTGAAGCTGATCCGGGCGTACCTTGGCGCAGGGGTCATGGTGAACGGCGTGGTTCAGGCCACGGAGGAAGGGACGCCGCAAGGCGGACCGCTCAGCCCGCTTCTGGCGAACATTCTGCTGGACGACCTGGACAAGGAACTGGAGCGAAGGGGACTGAAGTTTGTCCGGTACGCGGACGACTGCAACATCTTCGTGGCCAGCAAACGGGCGGGAGAACGCGTGATGGAATCGGTGACGCGTTTTGTGGAAGGCAAGCTGAAGCTGAAGGTGAACCGGGACAAAAGCGCGGTGGACCGGCCGTGGAAGAGGAAGTTTCTGGGGTTCAGTTTTCTGCCGGACCGGGAAGCGACCATCCGGTTGGCTCCAAAGACGGTGGAACGCTTCAAGGAACGGGTCAGGGCCATCACATCCAGGACCCGGCCTGTCACCATGGAGCAACGAATCCGGGAACTGAACCGGTACATCACGGGATGGGTCGGGTATTTCCGCATTGCGGCCGCAAAGTCGCACTGCGAAACTCTTGACCAGTGGATACGCCGGCGGCTGAGGATGTGCCTATGGAAGCAGTGGAAACGGATACGGACGCGCTACCGTGAACTGCGGGCGCTGGGGGTACCGGAACACTTCGTCCATATGATGGCAAACTCACGCCGGGGGCCATGGGAGATGTCCCGCAACCTGAACAACGCCCTTGACACCCGATATTTTCAGGCGCAAGGGCTGGTCAGCATGCTTGAATGTTACTTGGCATTTCGTTAACTCTTCGGAACCGCCTGGTGCGGACCCGCATGCCAGGTGGTGTGAGAGGACGGGGGCTAGCCGCCCCCTTCTACTCGATTTAACTCAAATTCTTGTATTTTAAACTTCATCGGGAATGGGAAGGTAAGGGACGAGTTGCGTTTTGACGCCGATATTTATTTGCTGCTTTTGACAATCTCACGGTTTATGGAAAACGATGAAATCCTTAATTGGAAAATATGTAATTGATATTTTCGACAAAATAAAAATCACCTGAATCCGTGATCATCAACTGATGAAAATGCGAGAAAAAGCAGGCAAATACACTTCCGAAGGCGAATGACATAAACAAGATAACATTCACCTGCGGGGTGTCATATATGAAAATCAAGTTCGTTCGCTCCAAGGAGCTTATCCTTTCCACCCATGCCGGTCTGGCAACCGTAGGGGCATTGCTTGCACATGCCAGATTAGCCAAGCGTTTAAACCATACACGCCTCTCGGAGATGGAGAACCCCTATCATTCTCATGCCGACGTGATGAAAAGTTACATCGGGCTTCTCTGCCAAGGCAAGAGTGATTTCGACCATATTGAGCCGTTTCGGAACGACGATGTATTTCCGATCTGTTTGCAACTGCAAAAAGTGCCCTCCAGTCCGACGCTTCGGCAACGCCTGGATCGTGCTGCGACAGAAGCGGCGGGATGGAACGAGATTCTTCTGGAGGAATCGGCCGATCTGATTCGCCGCGTCGAGGCGCCGCTTACCGGTGTTCAGGCCGGTTCGGTCGTCTGCGTACCGCTGGACATCGACGTTTCTCCCTTTGACAATTCCGGCACCCGAAAAGAAGGCGTCTGCCGCACGTACAAAGGTTTCGACGGCTACGCGCCCATATTTGCTTACCTGGGCCAGGAGGGTTACGGCGTCAACGTCGAACTGCGGGAAGGCAGCACGCATGTCCAGAACGGGACGGCTGCTTTTTTGACCCGGAGCATCGCGTATGCGCGGCGCGTGACGGATCTGCCGATTCTCGTCCGCATGGACGCGGGAAACGACAGCATCGACAATTTGCGCGTATGTCACCGTGAACAAGTGGACTACATCATTAAAGCCAACCTCCGCAAGGAACCGAAAGAGCTGTGGCTGCGCATCGCCGAATCCTCGGGCATTTGCTGCCAGCAGCGTGAAGGCAAGAAGGAGTATGTCGGTTTCATCGAGTTTACGGAAAAAGGATTTGACCGACCGCTCCGGCAAGTCTTCCACGTGATTGAGCGAACCATTGATCGGGATGGGCAAATGTTGCTCGTTCCGGAGATTGAAGTGAACGTGTACTGGACGTCGCTTCGCTGCGGACCGTGGCGGGTCATCGAGTTATACCGGGATCACGCCACCAGCGAACAGTTTCACAGCGAAATCAAGACGGATCTCGATCTGGAGCGGTTGCCGGCCGG
>LZRT01000002.1 GCA_002159075.1 Bacillus thermozeamaize | reverse complement strand
GTAACAGCGACCCAACGACCGCTTCTTGACCGAGCGATCCCCGTACGACGGATTCCACACGTGTCCACCCCATCGCTGGCTCTTGAGTTGTTAGAAATCAAAATTGTCCGGATCGGGATCGATGCGCCGATTTTCGTTCAAAGCGTCCAGCTTCGCCATGTCCTCTTCCGCAAGGATAAAGTCGAAGATGCCGGCGTTCTCGCGGATTCGCTCCGGACGGACCGACTTCGGAATGGTGACGATCCCGTGCTGCAGGTCCCATCGGAGCAGAATCTGGGCCGGTAGATGGCCGCCGTGTCAATGCTGCGATAACCCACCTCCAGCGCGGTGCGCACCGCACGCTCCACCTCTTCCCCTTCCGCCGCCTTGTAGACGCCAAGGCCCAGCCAGGGCATTTTCACGCCATTGTGGAGCGTGGTGCAGTCGGAAATCTGTTCCGGCATGTTTATCCCTCCATGTTTTCTTTTTTCGAACTGTTCTTCAATCCAGTCTAAACAAGCAGCACCCTTCCTTACAAGGGTGCTTCGCATTTCAACTGACCAAAATCGTTAATGAATAGGAATCACCAAGGATTCTCTTTGATTCATCCCTTTTCCATACTTCAGCGTCAGTCGGGGATAGGGGTTTCACTCGTTCGTTCACGACTGTAACTGTTTTTTCAGTGTTACCACTTGCTCTACTGACAGTCCTGTCGCTTTCGCAACCACATCTACAGGCATGTTCATCCCTAACAAGTTTCTGGCTACTTCCATTCTCCCTTCCTCTCGGCCTTCCTTTCGGCCTTCCTTTCGGCCTTCCTTTCGGCCTTTCTCCAGGCCTTCCGCCAGCCCTTTCTCCAGGCCTTCCGCCAGGCCTTTCTCCAGGCCTTCCGCCAGCCCTTTCTCCCTCGCCTGCTGCTCCGCCCGTTGCTGCCGTATCTCCATTTCCTTCACAAACGCCAATTCGTCCAGAATGGCCTTCCGCCGAGACTCGTACTCGATCCACTTTCTCGGATCCCGGCTCAAGTCTTCCCACTCTTCAAACACACGCTTCATCATGGGATCTTTCATCGCTATCACCTCCAATTCCTTGCGAATCTCTTCGTGCTCATCTGCCTCCAGCAGCAGCAACCATCTTTCCAAATCATTGTCCTGCGGATTGACGGCTTGCCGTTCCCATTTCGCCATCAGTTTCGGTATCTCCATGAAATGAATCTCCAACATATCCGTCAGCAGAAAATGCTCTTGGTCCTCGTACAGGTGGAAGGTGCTGTGGTACTTCTCCGTTTCCTTGAGAAAACGGAAGTTGAGAATGTTGATGGTGATCGTCCTGGCTAACTCCGTATACGGCATTCCCCTCCGCAGTTGCGCAGCATAGATGCGTGACCAGTAATACAGGGTCCGCTTCTCCATGTCAAACTTGTTTGCCAGCTGGATCTCGATATTGATGTGCTCGCCTTGTTCCGTCCGGGCGTGAATGTCCAGCACAGATGCTTTGTCCTCAGGGTGATCGCGCGAAAACTCGGGATTGAGGATTTCCACCGACGCGATCTTCTTCCCCGTCGAATGCTTCAAGGCCGCGTTCAGGAACGCCCTGAGAATTTCCTCGTTTCCCTTCTTTCCGAATATCTGCTTGAAAGCAAAATCGACCTTAAGGTCCATCCACCGGAACACAACGCTTCTCCTTCTTCCTGTTCATTTCTCCGTCTTTGCTCCCGTCGTTCTTTATTCCATTATACCACCGGAAGCTGAACGGAAATACTGCTCCGGCTCTAAACCCAAAAGTGTGGTGCTGCATCCCATGTTATAATAAATAAAGGCTGAATCGTCTGACGGAACATCACGGCTCTACGTTGCCGCATGCGTCTCTCCACCGACAGGCAAGGGACGCCATTCGAATCGATCCAAGTCCATGCCAACGAATCTCGGAAAGGATGAACCAGCTTGACCGGCGATTTCAAAGAAGCGTTGCGCTCCGTTCTAAAAGAAGAACTGGCCCCGGTTCACCAACGCCTCTAAAAACTTGAGCGTGACATGCAAGAAGTGAAAGCCACGCTGCAACATCACGACAACATGATTCATCAGCTGATCCAAATTGTCGGGGCCACAAACGCAAAAGTGGATGCGTTGGACAAAAAAGTTCAAGCGCTGGACAATCGGGTTCAAGCGCTGGAAACCAAGGTAGTGACATTGGATGAGAAGGTTCAAAGCTTGGCTGAAGAGCAAGTCTTCATGTAACAAACATTGCTGGAAACATCTGACATCGTCAAGCGAATCGAGTCCACATTGGAAAACCATGACCGCACGCTGGACGTGCTCGCCCGCCGTTCAATTGAGCATGAGGCCGAGTTAAAACGAATCGCCCGGTGAAGGACGAGGATCGGTCGCTTGACACTCCACACGGCTTTAAGCCGTGGGATTCTCGGGAACAGCGACCCAACGACCGCTTCTTGACCGAGCGATCCCCGTACGACGGATTCCACAGGTGTCCACCCCATCGCTGGCTCTTGAGTTGTTAGAAATCAAAATTGTCCGGATCGGGATCGATGCGCCGATTTTCGTTCAAAGCGTCCAGCTTCGCCATGTCCTCTTCCGCAAGGATAAAGTCGAAGATGCCGGCGTTCTCGCGGATTCGCTCCGGACG
>LZRT01000001.1 GCA_002159075.1 Bacillus thermozeamaize | reverse complement strand
AGACTGTATTTCTGGAGATATTCAATTTTCGTGCAATCTGGGAAACCTTTAGTCCTTTCGCTTTCAAGTTGTGAATCGTGAAATACATATGCCACCTTTCCAAGCGTTTCATACTCTTCCTCACCCATGATGAAATGATTTCAAGGATATGGTAAATGGGCAAGGAAGGAACGTAAAGTGTTCATTGCTGTTCAGCAATTTTTGTTGTCTTTATTTTAGCGGTTACAACTGGGAGTACTACGGGATGACCGATACCTTCACCAAGCTTTATGAAGGTGCAAAAGAAGGAAGGATGTTCAACCGGCTTTACGACATCATCACCAGTCGGGAGAACATTCTTCTTGCGTTCCGCACCATCAAAAGCAACAAAGGATCGGTCACACCTGGAACAGATGGGGTAACCATCGAAGACATCAATAGGATACCGGAGGACGAACTGGTCGAGAAAATCAGACGGATACTCTCCAATTACCAGCCTAAGAAAGTACGGAGAGTCTACATCCCGAAGGAAGGCGGAAACGGCAAACGCCCACTTGGAATCCCATGCATGATTGACCGCATCATCCAGCAGGCGTTTAAGCAGGTACTGGAACCGATAGCCGAAGCCCATTTCTACAAGCACAGCTACGGTTTCAGACCACTGCGGTCAGCCCACCATGCGCTGGCGCGGGTGCAACACCTTGTAAACCATACCGGGCTTCACTACGTGGTTGACATCGACATTAAGGGCTTCTTCGATAACGTCAATCACACCCTGCTGATGAAACAGATGTGGAACATGGGAATCCGTGACAGGAAGGTACTCCGCATCATCATGAAAATGCTGAAAGCTCCCATCGAGGGTGAAGGAGTACCAACCAAAGGCACACCACAGGGCGGAATCATTTCACCGTTGCTATCCAACATCGCGCTCAATGACCTTGACCAATGGATAGCAGGACAATGGGAGAACTTCCCTGCGCATTACAAATATTCCAGAGCAGACTCTAGAACTAATGCCCTGAAAAAAGTCCAATCTCAAAGAAGGTTACATCGTCCGGTACGCTGACGACTTCAAAATCCTCTGCCGGGATTGGAAGACCGCCCAGAAGTGGTACCACGCCGTCCGCCTGTACCTGAAAGACCGCCTGAAACTCGACATCTCCCCTGAAAAGTCCCAAATCGTGAACTTGCGGAAACGAAAGTCTGATTTCCTGGGTTTCACGATATGGGCGGTCAAAAAGGGGAAAAAGCACGTGGCACACACGGGCATCAGGGACAAGAAGAAACAGCATATCAAGAGGCAAGCCAAGAAGCTCATCAAAGACATCCAGAAATCCCCGACAGCCCAAAATGTGCTACGATACATTAGTTTTGTCCTCGGAATCCATAACTACTTCAAGAAGGCAACACACGTAAACATTGAATTCTCACGCATTGCCTACGACCTAGGCAGGTTCCTGTATAACAGGCTCAAGGGTCTTTCCAGATACGAGCACCCCGTAGACCCGCCACCAACGTACACCAAATTCTATAGAAATGCCTATAGAACGTACAAGGTGGCAGGGGTTTATCTCTACCCGCTGGCAGACGTACAGCATGAATGGAACAGTTATCAATTCAAACAAGAACTAACCCCATTCACTACGCAGGGTAGGGAACTCATTCACAAACGGTTACAGGGTGACGTGGAATGGGAGCTTCTTAGACTGATGAAGTCACACATCCCAAATGCGACAGTCCAGTATATGGACAGCCGCCTGAGCCGCTACAGCATGAAAATGGGCAGGTGCGAAATAACGGGCATGTTCCTCTTCGCAGAAGATGTCCATTGCCACCACTACCTGCCCAAGCACCTTGGCGGTACGGATGACTTTGACAACCTAAGAATCATCCACAAAGATGTCCATAAACTGGTACACGCCACAGACCCGGAAACGATACGGAACCTGCTGATACGAATTATGCCATCAAAGACGGTACTGAAGCGTATTAACCAGTATCGGAAGAAAGCTGGACTGGAACTTATCGGTTAGACGGACACCCAAGATGGAACGCCGTATGAGGGGAAACTCTCACGTACGGTGTGGAGGAGGGGAAAAGGCGGCGATAACATCAAAGCCTTACCTATATTCCTATTGAGGACAGAAGATTGCAGATTGCGGTGGAACTGGATTCGGTTGCAAGGATGTTTCCTCCCCGGCCTTCGTCGCTGTGCAGCCATTGCCCGTTTGTGATAGAGTGCTACCTAAAATTTGGACTGAAGGTATTAAACAATACAAATTACGTATAATGTAATAATAAAACCAAAATATGGAAATCCATTTGTTGATTATAGTTCCTCTTGGAGATTTCTGGCAGAGTTTTAGAATATCTGGAGTGGAACTATTAAGGAAGGTATAAACTTTTCTATGCACCGATGTAAAAACGTAAAGGGACAAAGGTTTATGAAGAAGATGACATTCTACTTATGAACAACATTCCAGATGGTTGTATACGGTAACCTAAAACTACGCCACTGCGCTCATTGAAAAATCCCCCACCCTATCAGATAATCCTCACAGAGCGAATATCAGCGATGTGGGGGCGGGGAGAGATGATTCAATTGATCCAGAAGCAAAACATCCTGATCATGCACTACCGGGAGGGGAAGTCTCAACGAGAAATCGCGAGAATCACAGGCATCGATCGGAAAACGGTCGCAAAATACATCAAGCAATATGAGCAGCAACGAAAAGAGTTGGAGAAAAGCGGAT